>CAZWGG010000238.1:0-7870 GCA_964633305.1 uncultured Bacteroidales bacterium | reverse complement strand
ATAAATTCAGCTTATTAAAAAAGTATGATGATAAACAGTTGTATGATTTAGTAACAGTTGGCCGTGGAATAATAAAGTGGATAAACCAATATGTAATCATCATAATATTTGACTGGCTTAGCAAATTCATTGGAAATTACGGGATAATTATTTTATTATTAACCGTTATTATAAAAATAGCCCTTTTCCCTCTCACCTATCGCTCGTATGTTTCACAAGCCAAAATGAGAGTGCTAAAGCCCCAGATTGACGAGCTCAGTAAAAAATATCCGAAAGGAAAAGAAATGGAAAAACAACAGGCCACTATGGCCTTGTATCGAAAAGCAGGAGCAAGCCCTATGGGGGGATGTTTACCTCAAATACTCCAATTTCCTATCCTGTTTGCCATGTTCAGGTTCTTCCCCAGCTCTATAGAATTGAGGCAAGAAAGTTTTCTTTGGGCAAAAGACCTTTCAACTTATGATTCTATTTTCAACTTACCATTCCATATCCCGGGATATGGAGATCATGTAAGCTTATTTACCTTGTTAATGACAGTTTCTACCATATTATCCATGAAACTGAATAGTCAAACTTCTATGAGCAGTCAACAAATGCCGGGTATGAAAACCATGATGTACATCATGCCTGTTATGTTTATGTTTATCTTGAATAATTTTTCTGCTGCACTAACGTACTATTATTTCCTTGCGAACGTAATTACATTTGGCCAAAACTGGATTTTCAAACAATTCATAGACGAAGATGAAATGTTGAAAAAAATGGAGGCCAGAAAAGCTAAACCCAAAAAAAAGTCGGTTTTTCAAAAACGACTGGAGGAAATGGCAAAACAAAGGGGGTATAAACCGCCAAAAAAAAATAAATAAAATTTAAAAACGTAATTTTAACATTCACATTTCTTTCGGGCAGGTGTTTACCGCTCTTTGGTCCATTCAATGCTCAAAAACAAAAGGTATTTCTTTTTTTGGATTGACCAATATTGCATAATTACTTAGAATAATGTCAGTTTGGACATTAAAATTCAATATTTTAATAAGCAGGTATAATCCCTCTTAAAAAAGCAGGGTTGTTAATATCTAACTATCCTTGTTATGAAATGAAACCTCAAGGTTTTATCCTTCTGATGTTATGCGTTTTACTACAATAATGCAACTTCTACAAAGTTGAATTATCGCGAAGCGATTATACATTGGTAGGATTAGTTTGTTACCTAAGCCTTAAAAAAGGGAAAATTGGCCATTCTGGTTTATGACAGGTGTATTATTGTAAAAATTATCTGAAAAAATTTTAAAGCTTGTCACATTTTTTTTATTCTTTCCGGTCATATAAGTAAAAGTAAACAGGTAAAAATTGAAAAAATCAAAAAAAAATATTGAAGATCAGATTATTTCATTGATAACAGAAAGTAAATTAAAGAATGATTTTGATGATTTAAAAACAGAATTTGAAAAAGACCCTCAGAAACAAAGACTATATAATGAATATCTTGATATTTGGCAGGCTTCTTTAAAGGCGAGAAGTAAAGATGATTATGATGAACATAAAGCTTGGTTAAATTTAAAAAACCAAGTAAGGATATCAATCAACAAATATGACCGGGGATTGATTCTAAGAAATTTCAGCCGGGTTCAACAAATTGCAGCAGCTGCCATCATATTTTTTATATCGAGTTTCGTGGGAATTACGATATATAAATCTTATTTGCGATCATATAATCCTTCTCCAAATACCGAATATTATGTGCCATATGGTTCACGCTCTCAAGTAAAGCTGCCTGATGGTTCTTATGTTTGGCTTAATGCAGGGAGCAAACTTAGGCATAACAGGCAATTCAGTCAAAAAAACCGTAATATATACCTTGAAGGTGAAGCATATTTTGATGTTAGCAAAAATAAAAATATGCCATTTGTGGTTAATACTTCGGGAATAACAATAAAAGTATTGGGAACAGCTTTTAATGTTAAAGCTTATCCTGATGAGAAAATTATTGAAACAACAGTAGCAAGAGGTGAAATCCAGATTTTTGACAATATAGATAAAACATCTAATAAAAATACCATTGTATTACGTGCTAATCAAAAGGCTTCTTTCATTAAGAGAAGTATGTATGAGAAAGAAATAAATCCTACCAATATAAAAGATAAACAAGTAAAACAATCTGAATTGAAAATTTTCACTAATAACCAATATATTAAAATAGACAAAAATGTTATACCCGAAATATATACTTCATGGAAAGACAAGCGATGGATAATTGAAAGAGAAGAATTGCAGTCCCTGGCTATAAAAATGGGACGACGATATAATGTAAATATTAGTTTTCAAGATGAATCATTAAAAAATTATATTTTCAGCGGGGTTCTTGAAGATGAAACCCTGGAACAGGTTTTGGAAGCCATTAAACTTACAGCGCCCATAAACTATTACATAAATCAAAATCAGGTGGTATTATCGAAAAATAAATTTTATAAACCTAACTAATATGCTAAAGATATTTCTAAACTTAACAAAAAACTATGAGCCTATGAAAACATAATATTTGAGAAAAAAACTGCAGAATGCCGCTAACATCCTGCAGTTAAATAACAAAAAATTCAAGCTGTACTTATTATAAGTTTATGTACAGCAATAAAGTAAAACTATAAAACATTACAAAATTATGAAAAAAAGAAAAAAACTATGTCTTAATGATAAAAAAGGGACATTATCAAAATTATTATTAACCATGAAACTAGTTCTACTTTTTACTTTGTTAGGAGTTCTTCAAATAAATGCTGCCCTCTATTCTCAAAATGGTTTGTTTACTATTCGAATGGAAAATACTTCAATGAGAAATATTTTTAAAGAAATTGAGAAACAGAGTGAATTGAGATTTTTTTACAATGACCTTCTGACAAATGTGGATAAAAATGTCACACTATCAGCCAATAATTTAAAAATCGAAGAATTACTGGATAAATTGTTCGATGGTTCTAACATTACGTATAAGATAATGGAAAATAACCTGGTACTTGTTTCGCCAAAAGCTTTGCTGCAACAAAAAAATGTATCAGGTAAAGTAACATCAAGTTTAACTGGCAATCCATTACCTGGGGTTAATATCGTAGAAAAAGAAAGCATGAATGGAACAGTTACTGATTTAGACGGTAACTATACCATCACGGTAACAGATGATAATGCAGTGCTTGTATTTTCTTATGTGGGCTATTTAACAGAAGAAATATCCATCAGCGGACAAACCAATATAGATGTTTCCTTGGTCGAGGATATTGCTTCGTTGGAGGAAGTGGTTGTAATTGGTTATGGAACTCAACGGAAAGGTGATGTAACCAGCTCTATTTCAACAGTAAAGTCAGATGATTTTATCCAAGGTGCGGTGAAGGATGCCGCCCAGTTAGTACAGGGAAAAGTAGCAGGGCTGACCGTTTCAATTCCAACAGGGGACCCAACTGAAGGGGCACAAATTATGCTTCGTGGTATTTCTTCACTATTGGGAAATTCAGAACCTTTGGTATTAGTAGATGGAATCCCGGGCAATCTTGAAACCATTGCCCCTGAAGATATTGAATCTATCGATGTATTAAAAGACGGTTCGGCAACTGCCATTTACGGTACAAGGGGAACAAATGGCGTAATAATCCTTACTACTAAAAAAAGTTCGAATGAAATGAAACCAACCATTGAATATGCAGGGTATGCTTCTGTTTCCACTATAAAAAAACGACTCGATTTTCTGAATGCCAATGAACTAAGGCAAAAATGGGATGAGGGTTATACCTTCACCGGAGCAAATTTACAGGACTATGGCTCAAACACCGACTGGTTAGATGAAATAACAAGAAATGCTGTCAGCCATGTACATAATGTCATATTCCGCGGTGGAAATAAGAACACAAACCTCACGGCATCTTTAAATTACAAAAACAATCAGGGTATTTTTATCCAATCTGATAATCAAAAATACACCGGAAGGATTGATGTGAACCATAACATGTTTAGTAACAAACTGAAAGCAAATATTGGGATAATTGCCAGCGAACAAAAATTCTGGACTGGTGGTGATGGGTACAGTTTTAACACGTATGTTTATCGCCAGGCAATTATACGAAATCCAACAGAACCAATAAAAAATGAGGATGGAACCTGGTTCGAAAGAGATGTCTATTTTTATGATAACCCTGTGGCTTATATAAAAGAATCAAATGGCGAAAACCGTTACAGAAACTTGCGTTTTAGCGGAAGTCTGGTGTATTCGCCAATAAATGGGTTAGATATTAAAGGAGTGTTTGCCAGGAAAGGAAATTCAAATATCAGGGGATTTTATGAAACCAAAAATCATGTATCCACTACAAAATATGGTTCTGATGGCTTTGCATCCAGGGGTACCGATGATTATGTAGGAAATTATTCTGAATTTTCTGCCAGCTATAAACATGCCATAAATAACCATAGATTCTCTGTCTTGGCTGGTTATAACTATGAAAGCAATACAAATGAAGGATTTTGGGTTAATAATAAATATTTCCCATCAGATTCGTACGATTATAACAATGTAGGCGTTGGTCAGGGAGTTCCCGAGGGAGAGGCTGTTATGGAGAGTTATAAAAACTCGGATAAATTAATAGCCATTTTTTCACGCGTCACATATAATTATGCAGACAAGTACTTGTTAATGGCCAGTTTACGTCGCGAAGGCTCTTCCCGTTTTGGCAAAGACCACAAGTGGGGAAATTTCCCGGGCGTATCAGTGGGTTGGCGCTTAAATAAAGAAAGTTTCATGCAGAATATTTCATGGCTTGATAACCTGAAATTACGTGCCGGATTTGGCATTACAGGTATTAATGTTGGTGAATCTTATCAATCGCTGAGTAGTTTGGATTACGACAGCTATTTTTTGTACAACGGTAACTGGATACGTGAATTAATACCGGTTCGGAATGCGAACCCGGATCTGCGCTGGGAGAAAAAAGAAGAGTTTAACGTGGGTATCGACTTTAACGTGTTAGGCGGACGTTTGGGAGGCTCGTTCGATTACTACAACCGTAAAACAAAGGACGCACTTTGGAATTACGATGTGCCGGTTCCTCCGTATCTTTATGGCAGTATAATGGCCAACGTTGGTGTTATCGAAAATAAAGGCTTCGAGGGGATCATTAACGTAATCCCGGTGAAAACTTCCAGTTTTGAGTGGAGCACAAACTTTACGTATTCAACCAATAAAAACAAACTGGTTTCACTTTCAAACGATAAATTTCAAACAACCAACGATTATTTTGATGATGGATATACAGGAGAACCTATCCAGATTTCAACACACAGGATTGAAATTGGCGGGGAAATCGGTAACTTTTTCGGTTTAAAAAGTGTGGATATCACCAATGATGGAATTTGGTTAATCGAGACCCCCGACGGGGATATTATTCCGGCAACCGAGTCATCAACTGCTGACCGGCAGATATTAGGAAACGGGCTTCCAAAGCATTATTTGAGTTGGAACAACAACCTCCGCTATAAAAACTGGAACCTGAATATGAACATAAGAGGGGCTTTTGGATATCAAATCCTTAACTTCCAGCGTATGTTCTATGAAAATCCGACAATTGGTTACAATACACTTGATTCTGCTTATGACCTGGTTTACGGAAAGGCTGTTTTGTCTGATGTTCAGCGGTTTGTCAGTTATTATGTAGAAGATGGTGATTTCTTAAAGCTTGATAATGTTACTTTAAGTTATACTTTGAATACCAAAAGCAGCAAAATCTTCAGACAGATGAAAGTATATGTTTCTGGAATGAACCTTCTAACTATTACAGGTTACAAGGGGATCGATCCTGAAGTTAACCGCATTGGTCTCTATCCGGGTAACGACAACAGGGATCAATATCCTACTACCAGAACTTATACACTCGGGGTTAACGTAACTTTTTAATTTAATAGCCATGAAAAATATAAATATCAATATAAAGAAATTTACAAGATATAGTATTTCGGCATTCAGCATTCTAATTTTGTTGATTACCGGAGGATGCTCTGATCTGGAAGAAGAAGTTTACAGTGAAATAACGGAAGATTCTTTTACCCCTGACGAATCTGATATTGTAGCCTTAATGGCTTCGGCATATACCCCTTTACGCTATATTATGGGATGGCAGGGATTATTTGACCTGCAGGAAGAACCGGGCGATATGTTTGTTACTCCAACCCGCCCAAATGGTTGGGACGATGGTGGAACTTACAAACGTATGCATTTTCATACTTGGAATAATGTTCAATGGCAACCCAGAAATACATGGCTAAATTGCTACGAGGGCATTAATAATGCCAACAGGGTGATCTTACAAATTGAATCCGGCTCTTTGCCTGTTGAAGAAGAACAAGGTGGATCAATTATTGCAGAAATGAGGGCTTTAAGGGCATTATGGTATTCAATTTTGCTTGATACGCACGGAAACGTGCCATTAATTACAAAATTTAGTGATGAATTACCGGAACAAAGCTCAAGAAGTGAAGTGTATAGCTTTATTGTATCAGAACTGAATGAAGCAATTCCTTTACTTTCAGAAAACGTAGACCAAACTACCTATGGCCGTTTAACAAAATGGGGGGCTTACCAGTTGCTGGCAAGGGTATACCTAAATGCAGACGTATATAATGGAACGCCGGAATGGCAAAAATGTATTGATGCCTGTGATGAAATTATTGCCAGTGATGAATATCTGTTGGATCCTGATTATAGAAATATCTTCAGTGCCGACAATGAAAACTCTCCTGAAATTGTATTTGCTGTTCCTTACGATAATATTTATGGTACAGGTTGGAACGCACACATGAAAATGTTGCTGCCCGACCACCGCTATGTTTTCAATATGACATCACAACCCTGGGGCGGTTCAAGTTGTAACCCCCAGTTTATTAATAGTTACCATCCGAATGATAACCGTTTGGAGGACACTTGGCTAATCGGTGATCAAATCAGTGCAAGTGATGGCAGTGTGGTAATGACATTGGTTAATGAAATGCCTAGTATTTACGGCTGTGAATTTGAAGAAGGATACCGCTGCCAGAAATATGAGATTGAAATTGGCTGTCAGTATTATATGAGAAATGATTTGCCGTATTTCCGGTATACAGATGTTTTGATGATGAAGGCAGAATGTTTACTTCGTACGGGTAAAAGCGATGCCGCCGCTGCCTTGGTAACTGAAGTTCGTACACGATCATTTGATGATCCGGATGATGCAACTGTTACCGGCGCCGAATTGGAAGGCAATACTACCGTTCAATACGGTACA
Source organism: uncultured Bacteroidales bacterium (assembly GCA_964633305.1). Lineage (GTDB taxonomy): Bacteria > Bacteroidota > Bacteroidia > Bacteroidales > UBA10428 > CAZWGG01. The sequence continues at coordinate 578 of CAZWGG010000238.1, read as the reverse complement.
TTGGATGAAGATGGAAACATTGACGATCCTGGAGATCAAACACTGGTTCAGTACGGTCGTTTCCTCGACGAGCTGGGCTGGGAATTTGCTGCGGAATTCCGTCGTCGTACAGATATGATCCGTTTTGGTGTTTACCAGACAAAAAGCTGGTATAACCACACCCCGCAGGGTGCACATACCATTCTTTTCCCAATTGGTTTGGAAGAATTGAATACCAATCCTAACCTAGACCAAAACCCGGGTTATGAATAGAAACTAATTGTTGTTTGTTTATAAAGATGTTCAAAAAGTCCAGATTATAGTGTTATTCAGGGTGCAGATTAGAAAGGATTATTTCACATGGGTAAGTTTTAGGTAAACCCTGAAATAACACTTTTCTGGGCTTTTTGAACATTTCATATTTTTTCTGTATTGATGCTCTACGTTTTTATCAAAAAAAATTAATCTGCTATGGAACGACTCTTTAAAAAAATATTATTCACTTGTCTTTTTGTTAGTATTGTAGCAATTAATGGTTGTAAAAACAAATCAGATATTTTACAAGGAGATTATCCAATACAACCAGTACCTTTTACTTC
>CAZWGG010000237.1:0-7878 GCA_964633305.1 uncultured Bacteroidales bacterium | reverse complement strand
TACCCAGGAAGTTCCAAATGTTATAAAAATGAATTTTGCATTTTTCAATAATTTTGACGATAAATGAATGGTAGTATTTATTTTCTCAAGGCATTTTTTTTTATCATCATTTGAAAAAGCACTATAGTGAGAAAAACTAATCCATTTATTGTTAACCCAATAAAGATCAGAATCGGTAAAGATCTTTTTTTCCAGTAAGATTTCCAGACTACTTTTTATTGATATAGGGTTATATAAAACGCCAAAAGGATTGAGTTCGACAGGGAATTTTAAATCTTTAAGTTTGCTGCCAATATTATCTGCAAAGCATGATCCAATAAATAAAATATTACTTTGATAATCAATTTTAGAAAAGCTTTGAGGGATTTTCACTTTTGTTCGGAATTCCATTGAATTAGCAAATAAAAAAAATTATGATAAATGCTTTTGAGATAAATCGGTTACAATAGCTTTAATTATAGCTAGGTTGATATCTATTAAACTGCTTATCAAGCCATTCAATAATGAATTGAAATATTTCTTCATTATTTTTATCGTTATGAAGCTCATGATAGTAGCCAGTCCATTCTTTTAAAGTAGTTTTTTTACTTGAATATAAGATAAAATCTTTATTGGTTTTATTTGATGCAATCCCATCATCAGTTCCATGCATAAGTAATATGGGCATGTTTATTTTGTATATTTTTTTTGCTATTTTGTTTCCTGTTTTTAAAATCTCCACTAATAATTTAATGTTAATTTTATGATGAATTAGGGGATCTTTTTTATAATCTTCAACTATTTCGGGGATTTTGGAAAGATAATTTGGGTTTATTCTGTATGAAATGGTATACTTAGGGAAAAGATATTTTAAAAAGTTCAAAAATGCTAATTTAATTTTATGGGGGTATAATTTTAACTCGAGAAATGGAGAAGCTATAATTAATCCGTTTAGATTAGAAATATGAGAAATTAAATAATAAATCGCGAGATTGCCTCCAAGTCCTTGTCCATAAAGGATTTTTGGAATATTAGGAAACATATTTTCTGATTTCTGAAGAAGAGTTTCCAAATCTTTGATCAGCTTAAGAAAGCTAGATACATTTTTTATTTCCCCTTTCGATTTTCCATGACTTCTAAAATCAATTGCTGCAACAAAATACCCTGAATTAAGAAATTTTTTTGCCCATGTATTATACCTGTTACTGTGTTCTCCGAAACTATGCAATAAAATTATAATAGCTTTTGGTGTAAAAGTTGATTTCCAAATTTGCCCGTAGAGCTCAACATTGTCATCTGAAAGCCAGTAATATTCATCATGTATGGCTTTTTCTTCTATTCTAACTAAATCTATCTTTTGCATTTCGTTACAAAAATAAAGTGCAAAAATTATATATTTGGAACTATTTCACATTTTTAACAAAAAGATTTTTTAATATCTTCTTTCTGTGTGAATAAGTAAATTTATTAAAATGCAGGATTTTATACAAGTTAATACCGATAAACATAATGGATTATATGATATAACTTCTGAAGTTAAAGCCATAGTTAATGCGTGTGGGGTTAATTCAGGTTTTGTAAATGTATATGTTCAGGGAGCTACTGCAGCAATAATGATTCAGGAAAACTGGGATTATTCTGTACAAAGTGACGTTATAACACTTCTGAAAAAATTAATTCCATCAGGCATATGGGAGCATGATCATCAGGATAACAATGGAGATGCCCATTTAAAAGCAGGTATCGTTGGTCCAAGTGAAACAATTCCTATCGTTAGGGGACAATTAGGATTATCAACATGGCAGAATATTTTTTTGTGTGAATTTGATGGTCCACGGCCGACAAGGAAAGTTGTTGTCACTGTTTATGATAGCGAAAAATGACCTTTTATTTTTTTGTTTCATTTGGTGTTAATACAAAGTCGATATTTCTTTTTAATCCTTGATATTTAGCTCTTTTTACCGGAGAAGAAGTAAACATTTGTTCATATTTTTGTTCATCCATGTCAAGCCATTCATCTCGTGTTAAAGATAACAAATTAGGCAAGGGCTGCAGTTCTTTCGAATTATGTTCTGGAATTTGTTTATTCCACGGGCAGATGTCCTGACAAATATCACAACCAAAAATCCTGTTTTCAAAGCAATCTTTCATATTTTTTGGGAGTGAACCTTTGTATTCGATGGTGAGATAAGAGATACACCTATTGGCATCAATTACTTTTGGGGTTAGTATAGCTTGAGTTGGACATGTTGAAATACATTTAGTACAACTTCCGCACATATCATTCATCTGTAAATCATAAGCAAGCTCACAATCAACAAGTATCAAACCTATAAAAACAAATGATCCGAATTTGGGGGAAATAAGGGTTGAATTTTTGCCAATCCATCCTAACCCTGCTTTTGCTGCCCATGCCCTGTCAAGAACCGGTGCAGAATCAACAAAGCATCTTCCATTGGTTTGAGCAATGTTGTTTTGAATAAAATGAAGGAGTTTTTTCAGTTTCTTTTTTATTACTTTGTGGTAATCCTTGCCAAAAGCATATTTTGAGATTATTGGCGCAGAGCTGTCTCTTTGTTTTTTGGAAGTATAATAATTTAGAATAACAGATATTACAGATTTTGCATTATTGACAAGTTTTCTTGGATCGACACGTTTTTCGAAATGATTTTTCATGTAATCCATTTCACCATGTAGCCCTTTATGGAGCCAGTTTTTAAGCTGCGTTGCCTCTTCTTTCAGGTAGTCAGCATGGGAAATTCCACAATCATCAAATCCCAGGCGAATTGCTTCTGCTTTTATCTGTTCACTGTATTTTCTCCTGCTGCTATTCATTTTTGCGGAGAAATTGTATAAGTACAAGGTGAAATTATAGTTTCTTTTTTATTTCTTTTATATCGTAACCTTCAATAATATCATGAACTTTGATATCGTTAAAGTTTTCAATATTCAATCCACATTCAAGTCCGCTAACTACTTCTTTTACATCGTCTTTAAATCTTTTTAATGATCCTAATACTCCAGAATAAACAACAATACCTTCTCTAATTACCCTAACTTTGGTATCACGTTTTATTTTCCCTTCTTTGACCATACAACCGGCAATGGTTCCAACTTTATTTATTTTGAATGTTTCAAGAACTTCAAGTGTAGCAATAATTTCTTCTTTAATTTCAGGAGAGAGCATACCTTCCATTGCAGATTTAACTTCTTCTATAGCATCATAAATTACTGAATAGATTCTTATGTCGATTTCTTCATTTTCTGCAAGTTTTCGGGCTTGCATGGAAGGACGGACCTGGAACCCTACTATTATAGCATTAGAAGCAGCAGCAAGAAGTACATCGCCCTCAGATATTTGACCAACAGCTTTATGAATAATATTAACCTGTATTTCTTCGGTTGAAAGTTTAATTAATGAATCTGAAAGCGCTTCAATTGAACCATCTACATCTCCTTTTACAATTACATTTAGTTCTTGAAAATTACCAATAGCAATTCTTCTTCCAATTTCGTCAAGTGTAATGTGCTTTTGTGAGCGTAAACCCTGTTCTCTCTGAAGTTGTTCGCGTTTATTTGCAATTTCTTTGGCTTCGCGGTCACTATCCATAACATTAAATTTGTCACCTGCTTGAGGGGCTCCATCTAATCCAAGTATCATTACTGGTGTTGCAGGGCCAACTTCATCTATTTTTTTCCCTCTTTCATTGAACATTGCTTTTATTCTTCCGGTATATATGCCTGCTAATAAGATATCTCCAATTTTCAGTGTACCTGCTTGTACAAGCAGTGTTGTTACATAACCTCTACCTTTATCAAGTGATGATTCAATTACTGTTCCTATTGCTTTTTTATTCGGATTTGCTTTTAATTCTAAAAGTTCTGCTTCAAGCAATACTTTTTCTAATAATTCTTCTATATTTGTTCCGCTTTTAGCAGATATTTCCTGTGATTGATATTTTCCTCCCCAATCTTCTACCAAGATATTCATGTTGGCAAGGGCTTCTTTAATTCTGTCGGGATTAGCATCGGCTTTATCAATTTTGTTTATAGCAAAAACCATTGGCACACCGGCAGCCTGTGCATGATTTATAGCTTCAACTGTTTGTGGCATAACACCATCATCAGCAGCAACAACTATAATAGCTACATCCGTAATTTGTGCTCCACGGGCACGCATAGCTGTAAAGGCTTCATGACCAGGTGTGTCGAGAAATGTAATTTGTTTAGAATCTCCCAATTCAACACTATAAGCTCCAATGTGTTGAGTTATACCTCCTGCTTCTCCGGCTATAACATTTGCATTTCTTATATAATCTAACAATTTTGTTTTTCCATGATCTACATGTCCCATTACAGTTACAATTGGAGGACGAGGCTCTAAGTCTTTTTCAGAGTCGGTTTCTTCTTTTATTGATTCCTGCAATTCAACACTCACAAACTCTACCTTATAATTGAATCCATCTGCAACTAAAGCCATTGTTTCAGCATCTAGACGTTGATTAATTGAAACAAAGAGCCCTAAATTCATACATGTTGCAATAACTTCATTGACAGGAACTTTTATCATGTTTGCTAATTCGCTGACCGATACAAATTCGGTAACTTTTAGTATTTTTTCCTGGTCTGCTTTTTTCTGTTCCTCAGCTTGAAGTTTCTGACTTATAATTTCCCTTTTCTCCCGGCGATATTTAGACCCTTTTGATTTTCCCTTGGGAGCAAGACGTGACATAGTATCTTTAATTTGACGGTCTACTTCATTTTCACTGATTTCAAACCTTAATCCTTTTTTCGGTTTTCTTTTTTTAGGCTTGTCATCTTTATCATTTTCCTTTCGCTTATCTTTATCATCTTCGAATCTTACTCGTTCCATTTCCTTTTTAATTCTCTTTCTTCTTTTCTTTTTATCCAATTTTGAAGATGCAGAATCGTCACCTACAGGTTTTTTATTTTTTGATTGATCAGAACTTTCATCATTAGCCGAAGCAGAACTTTCTTCTGCTTTTCTAATTTCTCTTTTCCCATTAGTAAGTTCCTCAGTAATACCTTCTTTTTCCGGGGTTTCTTTTTTCTTAGCTGCGATTCTGGCTTTACGTTCTTCTTCTTTCTGAGCTTTGGTTTTTCGTGGCGGCCGGGTACGTTGATTCATAGAATCAAGATCTATTCTTCCAACAACCTTTACTTCAACATCTTGTATGTCAGGTTTTATCAGAAGATCTTCGTCATCTTCTTTCAGGTCAATATTTTTTTCTGTAATTTGTTCGATTGGTTCCTCTTCAATTAATTCTTTTTCAGCTGGTTTTTTTTCAGGCTCAGGAGGTTTTTCAGGCTCAGGAGGTTTTTCAGTTGCTTCTTTTTTGTCGATATTTTTAGGCTTTTCTTCTATTCTAGATTTTTTCTTGTCTTTTTGTTCGATATCTATTTTGCCAACAACATTTAATTTTATCTTTCTTTTTTCTTCTATTAGCTCTTCTTCTTTAACTTCATGTGGTGTGGAAGCAACACGTGTATCTTTAATCAGTAATTCATCAAATTCCTGATTTTCTGCAATAGCCTCCTCTTTAATATCACTTAATGTAATTGTCTCTTGTTTTTCTTTAAGATGTTTTAAATTAAGTTTTTCCGATTCCTTCTTCACTGAAAGATCACTACTATACTCTTGTAAAAGGATTTCATATTGTTCGGGAGTTACCTTTGTGTTCGGATTGGGATCAATTTTAACTCCTTTTTTGTGAAGAAAATCAACAATAGTTGATATTCCAACATTTAATTCTCTTGCTATTTTACTTAATCTGGTCGCTTTAATTTCTGACATGTTAAGCTTAATATATGTTTCTTCTCAAAGAAAATTCGCTAATATATAATTAAATACTTTAAATTATTCAAATTCAGATCGTAAAATTTTAACTACTTCTCGAATAGTTTCTTCTTCAAGATCAGTTCGTTTTACTAAATCTTCAACACTCAAATCCAAAACACTTTTAGCTGTATCACACCCTATTGCTTTTAGTTCGTCGATTATCCAACTTTCAATTTCATCGGCAAATTCTTCAAGACTAACATCTTCTTCGTCTTGGGTATCGGTTTCACGAAAAACATCAATTTCATATCCGGTTAATTGGCTGGCTAATTTAATATTCAACCCTCCTTTCCCTATTGCTAATGATACTTCATTAGGTTTTAAATAAACTTCCGCACGTTTATGGGGTTCATCAATCTTGATAGATGAAATTTTTGCCGGACTTAAGGATCGTGTAATATATAACTGAAGGTTTGTTGTATAATTTATAACATCTATATTTTCGTTTTTTAGTTCACGGACTATTCCATGAATTCTTGATCCTTTCATTCCAACACACGCTCCAACCGGATCGATTCTCTCATCATAAGATTCAACAGCTACCTTAGCTCTTTCACCAGGGATACGAACAATTTTTTTTATAATAATTAAACCGTCAAAAATTTCCGGAACTTCAAGTTCGAAAAGACGCTCAAGAAACACAGGTGATGTTCTAGAAATAAGAATTAAAGGATTATTATTACGCATTTCAACTTTAATAACTACAGCACGAAGTGTATCTCCTTTCCTGAAAAAGTCAGAAGGAATTTGTTCCATTTTTGGTAAAATGAGCTCATTGCCTTCTTCATCTAATACCAAAATTTCTCTTTTCCAAACCTGGTAGACTTCACCCGTAACAATATCTCCTATTCGGTCGCGGTATTTTTCGTACACATTATTTTTTTCCAAATCTAAAATACGAGCAGTTAAATTCTGGCGTAACGCCAGAATAGCCCTCCTGCCAAAGTCAATTAATTTGACCTCATCAGTCACATCTTCCCCAATTTCATAATCTTCATCAATCTTTTTTGCTTCTGAAAGTGAGATTTGTCTGTTCGGATCTTCAACTTTTCCGTCTTCCACTACTTCTCTATTCCTCCAAATTTCAAAATCGCCCTTATCGATGTTAATAATAATGTCAAAATTATCATCGGTTTCATACATTTTTAAAAGCATATTCCTAAAAACATCCTCAATAACACTCATCATTGTAGTTCGGTCTATACTCTTAAGTTCTTTGAATTCCGAGAATGTTTCAATCAGATTTATATTTTCCATTCTGCAAAATTTTAATATATAATTTTCACTTTAGCTGATTTAATATTCTTAAAATAAATTGTTTGGGGGATTAATATTTTTTTCTTTTTACCTTCAATTTGGATTTTTGTTTCAGTTTCAATCTCAATTTTTTCATCATCTGCCAATTTAAGTCTACCAATTATTATATTATTATTCTCATCAATAATTTCAATTTCACGTCCAATATTTTTTTTGTATTGAATAGGCAATTTAAAAGGCCTGTCTAATCCGGGAGATGAAACTTCCAGTGCAAAATCTTCCAGATTATTATCGAGCCGCCTTTTTATAGCTTTGCTTAAGCTACTGCACTCATCAATAGTAACACCGTTAAAACTATCAATGACAACATTAATCTTATTTAATTTATCAATTGTCAAATCAACAATAAATATATCTGAGTTCTCCAGCTCATCTTGAATTAAAGAATTTACAAAATCTTTACTAATCATTTTTAAATAAGTAACAAAATAGGGGACTCTTGTCCCCTATTACCCAACTTCATATCCATGCAAAACTATAAATAATACTTTAAACAACAAAATAACTGGATTATAAAATATTCAAAATTTAAGCAAATTAGCATTTTACATTTTTTGTAATTTATTTTGTAGTCTATTATAATTAAATATTTCACAGGGAACTTAAGAATAAATGAATCAAAATATCAATATAAAAATTATTAACGATCCTGTTTTTGGATTTATTAAAATCCCATCTAACTTCATTTATGAATTAATTGAACATCCTATATTTCAACGATT
>CAZWGG010000236.1:3936-7897 GCA_964633305.1 uncultured Bacteroidales bacterium | reverse complement strand
AGTAATGCCTGCATCTTCATAACCACGGACCGTTGCATCGATAAACTTTGCACAAACCTTAGGATCGTCTCCGAACGAACGGACGCCGATTTCAGGATTCAACGGATTGATATTCACATCGCATACCGGATGATAGAATTGGGTTACACCCATGGCAGCCATCTGCCGGCCCATCAAATTTGCGATCTTATAGGCTGTATCTACATCGCCGATTGCTGTGATACCCATTGGAGGAGGAAACTGCAGCACGCGTCCGGCAGAGTAGTCATTCTTAAAATCGCCTTCCATATCAATTGTAATGTGAAGCGGAATTCCCGAATCCCGGTTCATAGCTATTTCCTGAAGTTTGTTCAGCGCTTCAGTAAGCTCTTCAGGTGTAACACTCACGCCGAAACCACGGGAGTCAAAATAAGTATGTGCGATGTCGAAATAATCCGCAGGTTTTTCAAAGTTGGGATCGATCTGTGAACGTCCCCAATATAGATTTTTACATGTTTCCAGTGCGTACGGTTCAAGGCAGAGGCCGCCTGCATGCAGTTTAGTAACCTGTTCAATCCCAGAGGGTGTCAGATAGGCTCCACGCCATGTAAATGTGAGCAGCTGGCCGCATTTCTCCAGCAAACTCATTTTCGCGATTTTCGCGGCAACAAAATCATCTCTTTGTTTTGACATAATTGTTTCTCTTTATAAGTTATTAATTTTAGAGTTTATCGTAATTTTAAAATTATCATGCCGATCACCGCCCCCGTAAGCGATGCAGGGACTTCGTATTTCGACATGAGCTGCGAATTTAAGATTTATTTATTTATTAGCAAGGATTTTTTGAATAATTTTGTTATTTTCTGGCTGTATAACATTACATGACAGAACATTATATAGATACCGGATAACTTTTTATGCTCGATATACCTATTGTTTAATCATACCAATTTTCTTTGCTTGCTTGCTATCATGATAGAAAATTTTTTGAAGCTATGAATGCATAACTACAATGGTAAATATTATTTTTTTTATTCATTAGGAAACACACAGAAGTCCGGAGGCCAAAGTCGTATGTCTTTCTTCTAAGTTCTAACATTCGTCCTCTAACTTCTGTTTTACATTGTTTTTTTCTTTTTTTATTACCATATTCTTATCCGGGTATTGCTGTAATTCTTCGAAAATAATTATATTTTTGGAGACCAATTAAAAAAATTATGATTTCGTTATATATAAAAGAAATAAAAAGCTTTTTTGGTTCACTTACAGGCTATTTAATTATAATTGTGTTCTTACTTGCCAATAGCCTTTTTATGTGGATTTTTCCGGGTGAACTGAATGTACTGGATGCCGGATATGCTTCAATAGATACTCTTTTTATTATGGCACCCTGGATATTTTTATTTCTTATTCCTGCTATTACCATGAGAATGTTTGCCGAAGAAAAAAAAACAGGGACACTCGATCTTCTTCTTTCACGCCCATTGTCAGATTTTCAAATAGTTATCTCAAAATACCTGGCTTCTTTATCGCTGGTCCTTTTATCTATATTGCCCTGTTTTGTCTATTATATTTCAGTATACTTGCTGGGTAATCCGCCTGGAAATATTGATAGTGGAGGAGCGTGGGGCTCCTTTATAGGATTGTTCTTTTTGGCCGCTATATATGTGGTGTTAGGAATTTTTGCCTCATCTTTAACGGAAAATATCATAATTTCTTTTGTCCTTGCCCTTGTATTCTCTTTTTTCTTTTATACAGGTTTCGATTCTATTGCCCAGATTGCTTTTTTTAAAAATATTGCTGCTTTTATCTTAAACCTGGGCATTAATGAACATTATCAATCCATGAGCCGTGGAGTAATTGATTCAAGAGATTTAATTTATTTTTTAGCTTTAATAAGCATCTTTCTTTTACTCACTAAATACCAAGTTCAACATCGCAATTAACACGTTTATTGAATATGAAAAAAAATAAAATCAAACTTCAGCTTATTCTTTCAATTTCAATAATACTGCTTATTGCCTATATCTCGTCATTTTTATATTTCAGAATCGACCTTACATCAGATAAAAGGTATACATTATCAGAAACTACAAAAAATATTCTTAAAAACCTGGATGATATAGTATTTGTAAAAGTATATCTTGACGGTGAACTGAATATTCCATTTAAAAAAATGCAGAAAAACCTTAGGGAAACCTTGGACGAATTTAAAGTATATGCAAAAAGTTACCTGGAATATGAATTTATTAACCCTTTTGAGGATACTGATCCTAAAACCAGAAATAATGTTTTTAATGAATTGTACAAAAAAGGATTAAAACCATCAAATATAGTTAGTTCCGATGAAGAAGGAGGTTTTTCCGAGAAAGTTATTTTTCCCGGAGTAATAATAAATTACAGGGGAATAGAAGTTGCAGTAAATCTTCTTAGAAATAATCCTGGCCTGTCATCAGAAGAAAATATAAATAACTCTATCCAATCATTGGAATATGAACTGATAAATAAAATACGAAGCATTACCAATACTAAAGCCGAAAAAATTGCATTTATAGAAGGACATGGCGAGCTTAATGAATTTCAGGTTGGTGACATCACACAAGAATTGGCTAATTATTTCCAGGTTGACAGGGGACAAATAAATGGAAAACCTGGAATTATTGACGAATATAAGGCCATAATCATAGCTAAACCAACCCGTAAATTTAGTGAAGCTGATAAGTTTGTAATAGACCAGTATATCATGAACGGGGGAAAAGTATTATGGTTTATCGATGAGGTAAACGTAAGCCTTGATAGCCTGATAAACGGTAGTACTATTGCCTTGATAAACCAGTTAAATATTGAAGACTTGCTTTTCAGGTATGGTGTAAGAATTAACCCAAACCTTATCCAGGATATCCAGTGTAATCTTATACCTGTTAATACAGCCCTGGCAGGTAATCCTGCAAATTTTGTTCCTGCACCCTGGCCATATTATCCATTATTAACTGCCCCCCCTTCACATCCTGTAACACGAAATCTAAACATGATTAAAACCGAGTTTGTCAATTCACTTGATACGATTGCTGCAAGGAAACAAATTAATAAACATGTTCTGTTAAAATCATCTCAGTATTCAAAAATCGTAAATGCCCCGGTAAAGATTAGCCTGGAAGAAATAAAAAGGAACCCGCGTAAAGATGAATTTAGACATTCAGGACTACCAGTTGCCGTGCTGCTTGAAGGTAAATTTGAATCAGCTTTTAAAAACAGGATGCTTTCTAATTTTTTTCCACAAGGCGTCCCTAATTTCAAATCGGAAAGTATTGAAAACAAAATGCTTGTAGTTTCCGACGGTGATATAATCCGAAACGATATAAAGCAAACACCCCGGGGAACCATGGTATTACCACTTGAATTTGATAAATATACACGACAAACATTTGGCAATACAGACTTTATAATCAATGCCGTTAATTACTTAACCGGACTGGAAGATTTAATGCAGTTGCGGTCGCGAGAATTTAGGTTACGATTGCTTGATAAAACCAAGATAAAAGAGCAGCGAATAAAATGGCAACTGATTAATACTGCTTTACCAATATTGATCATTCTTATTTTTGGGGTTACATATAATTATGTGAGAAAACAAAAATATGCTAGGTAAACTAAATATATTATGATTAAAGTGTATGGAGCTGTCAATAAAATAAATTTCCTTGTTCTATTAGAATTCTTTACTTGATACATATTAAACAAAAAAAACGTGAAATCACAACAAATATTACTTGTTTTATTTCTTGTTTTATTAGTATTTTCGGTATTCCTGTTTTTCAAAAACAAAGATAGTACGCTTAAAAACAGCGAAACTAACTTTGCGATGCAAGAAACTGATAAAATTGATAAAATAGTAATTACATGGGGCACTACTGACCAAATAATATTAGAAAAAGACAGGAAAAACTGGAAACTTAATAATATTTATAAGGCAAAGCAGGAA
>CAZWGG010000236.1:0-3926 GCA_964633305.1 uncultured Bacteroidales bacterium | reverse complement strand
ATGTGTTAAAACAATTTGAAATAGTTTCTCCCCTACCCCATACGTATAAAAATATTGCCCGCAAAAAATTAGAGAACACAGGAAAACTTGTTTCTGTTTTTGAAGATAACCGTTCTGTCAAATCCTTTTATATAAACTATGATACTACTGAAATAGACGGGACTGTTATGATGCTCCACAAAGCCGAAACACCCTTTATTATAAAACTAAAAGGTTATCCTATAAAAGATATATCCAAAATTTTTTCAACGGATACGTGGTTTTGGCGTGATAATAGCCTTTTCAACTATTCTCCTTCAGACATAGTTCGAATTAAAATTAACTATTATCCGGATCAAAAAAAATCATTTGAAATAATCAATCATAAATCGGATAAGCCTGAATTAATTGCTTTATCAAGTGGAGAAGTACCTGAGAATGTCGATTTAAAAAGCATTTCCAGGTATTTATACTATTTTTCCAATATCAATTTCCAATATAGCAATAATTCTGTCTACAAGCAGGTAAAAACCCAATCTTCCTTTGCTACTATTTTTATTGAAGACGACAGGCATACCACTACTTCTTTAAACCTATTTAAAAAAATAGTAACTGATAATAATCAGGAACCTCCTGTTTTTGATATGAACGTATGCTATGGAATAATTAATAACGAAAAAGAGGTTATTGAGATAAAATATATGAATATTGATCCTATACTAAAAGAGTTAAATGATTTTCTAAAAAAATAGTGTTCTTCACTTTGGAAATAGTATTTTTTTTGTAATATTGATTTCCCATTTTAAGCGATGTATTTCGTTGCTAAACAAAAACACGTAACTAATTAAAAACATTAAATAAATGAAATTTGTTGTATCAAGTATTGATTTGTTAAATCACCTTCAAGCGGTAAGCAGGGTAATAAGTTCAAGAAACACATTACCTATTTTGGATAACTTCTTATTTAACCTTGACGGCAAACATCTCGAAATTACTGCATCTGATTTGGAAACTACCATGATTACTTCCATGGAGTTAGAAAACACAGATGGCTCCGGCGTAATAACAATCCCTGCCCGCATTCTAATTGACACGCTTAAAGAGTTTCCTGAACAACCACTTACTTTCGATATTAATTTAGATACTCTTTCCATTGTTATAGCTACTGAAAACGGGCAATTTACTATTGTCGGACAAAATGGTTCTGATTTTCCTCAATTACCGGTTATTAAAGAAGATGCAAAATCAAATCTTCAAATTTCTGCCGACATGTTAGAAGGAGGAATATCCAGTACTTTTTTTGCTACGGCCGATGATGAGCTACGACCGGTTATGAATGGGGTGTATGTAGAAATCTCTCCTGATAATATAACCTTTGTAGCTTCTGACGCTCATAAGCTTGTCCGTTTCAAACGTGGAGACATTTCGCCTGAAGTGAATGCATCATTTATTCTTCCCAAAAAACCTGCAGGATTGCTAAAAAACATTCTTTTAAAAGAAGACAAAGATATTTTATTGGAGTTTGATGATAAAAACGCATTTTTCACTTTATCAAAATACAAACTAGTTTGCCGTTTGGTAGAAGGCAATTACCCGAGTTATAATTCGGTTATTCCAACAGATAATCCAAATAAATTAATAATTGACCGTGTAAAATTATTAAATAGCCTCAGAAGGGTTTCTGTTTTTTCTAACCAGGCCAGTAACCTTGTAAAGCTTCAATTAACCGGAAATCAAATGACTGTCTCTGCCCAGGACATTGATTTTTCTATTTCGGCTTATGAAAGGCTTTCATGCCAGTACGAAGGCGACGACATGGATATTGGTTTTAAATCGGTTTTTTTAATTGAAATCCTTACAAATCTGCAATCTACCGATATTGTTATGGAATTGTCTGACCCGTCAAGGGCAGGACTGTTTTTACCACTGGAAAAAGAAAACGACGACGAAGATGTACTGATGCTTCTTATGCCAATGATGATAAATACATAATAAAACATAACTTTAATTCACAAAAGGGTCTCCGTAAGGAACTCTTTTTTTATTTATTGGACCATTATGAAATTAAAGCTAAAAAACCCCCTCATTTTTTTTGACCTGGAAACAACCGGAATTAGTATTGTCAATGACAGGATTGTTGAAATTGCATATCTGAAAATTCATCCGAATGGTGATGAAGAATCGAAAACAATGAAAATAAATCCTCAAATCCCCATCCCGGAAAAAGCTACAAAAATTCATGGAATTACAGATGATGATGTAAAAGATGCGCCAACATTTCAGGAAGTAGCTAAAACATTGATTACAACCTTCGAGGGTTGTGATTTGGCAGGTTTTAATTCAAATAAATTCGATATTCCCTTATTGGCCGAAGAATTCATACGGGCAGATGTTGACATTGATCTAAAAAAAAGAAAATTTATTGATGCCCAGGTAATTTTTCACAAAAAAGAACAACGTACTTTAGGTGCCGCTTATAAGTTTTATTGCGATAAAGAACTTGACAATGCACATAGTGCTGAAGCTGATACCCGTGCAACCTTCGAAATACTTAAGGCCCAATTGGAAAGATATTCAGATTTGCCCGAGGATATAGAAGGATTGTCTACTTATTCAAGCCATAATAAAAATGCCGATTTTGCCGGAAGAATTATCTATGATGAAGATGGATATGAAATATTCAACTTTGGAAAATACAAAGGGAAGCGTGTTGAAGATATATTTAAGAAAGACCCTGCTTATTATGGTTGGATGATTAATAATGATTTTCCGCTATATACAAAAAAAATACTTACCAGCATTAAACTTAAAGGTGCATTTAAAGGTTAAAAATTTGTCTCTATAAATAAACTAAATCTGCCACCATATAACTAAAACTATGAAAATCATTTGCGTAGGACGGAATTATATTGATCATGCCAAAGAACTTGATAACCCGGTACCTAAAGAGCCCATTTTCTTTATGAAGCCCGAATCGTCCCTCCTGATGAACAATCGCCCCTTTTATCTCCCCGATTTTTCCAATGAAATACATCATGAAGTAGAAATTGTATTAAAAATACACCGGTTAGGAAAAAATATTGAGAAAAAATTTGCCCACCGTTATTATGATGAAATAGGTATTGGAATTGATTTTACGGCAAGGGACCTTCAACGTAAACAAATTGAAAATGGGAAACCCTGGGAAATAGCAAAAGTTTTTGACGGTTCTGCCCCATTAGGTAAGTTTATAAAAAAGGATAGGCTTCCCGATTCAAACGCAATAAACTTTCATCTTGTAAAAAACAATGAAATAGTACAAAAAGGAAACACACATGATATGATATTTTCTTTTGAAGAAATAATCTCTTATGTATCGCGTTTTCTTACCCTTAAAATTGGTGATTTGATATATACCGGAACACCCGCCGGTGTTGGACCTGTGAAAATCGGAGATCATTTGGTAGCAAGTATTGAAGATAAACCCATGTTAGACTTTCATGTAAAGTAGGGAGTGAAAGAATATTCACCCACCCCCAATAGCACTAATGCCATTTACTTAAGTGTTTAATATAATAAAACACAGATAATCAGTAGAATAGTATAATATTAATCACTATAGTTTGTAACTAATATTAACCAAAAATTTTTATCTCCGGCATGTTTTTGTGGAAGGATATCACAAAAATGGTACAAGCAACACTAGTAAAGCATTTATAATGGAAGTTATTTTGGTAACGTTACAAATTGATTTTTTTAAATCTATTAAAATACCTGGGGGATGAATAAGAATAAGTGTTAACCTTCTGGATTCTGTCAAAACATGACGATATACTGGACTTATAAATAAGTCATCCTAACCTGTTTCTTCAAGTATATAGAAAAATGATAAAATTGAAAATTCAACTAAATAATAAGTAGTGCCTGCCAGAAAACTCCTATTTTTTAAAGTCTTTGATAAGAAAACG
>CAZWGG010000235.1:0-7903 GCA_964633305.1 uncultured Bacteroidales bacterium | reverse complement strand
AGGCAAGAATAACGCAGTATTTGGCGTTTTCTTGCAAAGACTATTTAAAACCCAAGTTAATGATGTTCTTCTCCTTTGTACTTGAATTTTGTTCCTGTTTCTCTAATAAGAGTTCTATACCATTCCTCACTGTATCCAGGCTGTTCAAGTTTTGGATTTTGTTTTCCCTCAACTTTTTCTTTCACATTACCATCCATAAACTTAGTAAATAGATAATAATATAGTTTTTTCCATTCCTTAACAGTAGAATTTCCAGTATTAACCGAATATTGAGTTAAAAAGTTTCTGGCAAGTACCGTATCTTTCTTATATAGTTCAGTAGCTACTTTATCAACTGCCATAACCATATCAATGTAATTTTCCTCTAATTGTTTTTGTCGTTGTCTAATTTCAGGAATTATCAGATTATAACGTGTGTAAGCAAAATTTGAAACCTGGTTAAATACCCAAAATGCAGCATCCTCGCTAAATTCCATCATTGAGCCATTTCCCACTTCAAAAGACTCAGGGACTTTAAATATACCACAATACATAGGTGAGTAGACCGTACTGTACGTATCGTCCACTCCAAACCATAAAATACCGCCAATAGGATCGGGTAACCATGAACGCATTTGAGCTACAAAAGAAAAACCAGTTTGTTGTGTTGATATCGCCCTTTCGTTAAAGTATGTCTGACCATCTACTTCCCATGTTAAAGGCCTCCACCTAATGATACATTTATATGGTCCTGCTCCAAAATCTTTAGACATATCCATAGGCGTATCCTGGAAATAATCTCTCATAAGCTCCATTACATCGTGTACCGATAATTTATTTTCGGGTTTAACCCAAAGCGGCATCCTGTTATGAAGGTTTTCACCCATAGCATAATCCAAATACTTATCCATATCCTTGGCAACCCTCCTGAAACCAGACCATACCCTGGCTTCACAAAAACGAGCACCTCCAAAATCCAAAGGAGCATAGGCATCGGCAAAACTAAATTCTTTATCTTTTCCATCGAAATATTCCATTTCACGGGCAAATGATATGACGTCTTTTGCATAAATACAATTTTCTGGATCGTTGAGGGGAAAAGTAGTAATACGCGCCTGATTGGCATGCCCGCAGATATAACCATCAGGCACCCTTCTTGCAACCCAGACAGCTCCCTTATTAGCATTGGCTAAAACATTATTGGCACTTCCCCCTGTTGAAATCAATTTAGTCCCTTTTCCTATTATCTCCATAATCCAAACTTCATTAGGATCGGCAATTGAAAAAGATTCACCACTACTATAATAACCGTATTCAGATACCAAATTAGTCATAATTTCGATTGCCTCCCTGGCAGTTCTGGCCCGTTGTAACGCGATATACATTAAACTACCGTAATCCAATATACCCGTTGAATCTTGTAATTCAGGTCGTCCGCCATAAGTAGTTTCACCAATTGATACTTGAAATTCGTTCATATTTCCAACTACAGAAAAGGTGTGCCTCACTTGTTTTATTTTTCCTAATTTTTCACCTGTATCCCATTCATAAATATCAACCCATGTACCATCGGGATAATCCTTGTCAGGCCTAAAATATAGTTCACCATAAAGAACATGAGAATCAGCTGCATAAGTAATCATTGTGGAGCCGTCTTTAGAAGCTCCCTTTGAGATTAAAAAATTGGTACAAGGATTAACATTTTTTAATAAAAAAAATAAAAGAAGAATAAGTGTGGCAAGGTTCTTGTGTGTCATATTAATATAAATGTAGAATTTGATTAAAAAAATAATATTAAATTTTAAATCTTTTTAGTCAAAAATACGTATAAAATACAAATTTAAGTTCTTTGATTTTATGAAAAAAAATAATTCATCTAAAAAATTAGAGGGTATATAAAAAAAATACCTGGTTTGTCAAAATATACCCCAATATATTAGATGTTATTTTATAAATTTGTGCTTCAATTATAAAAACATAGTATTAAATTAACAATGTTTTAATACTATTTTAAGAAGCAAAAATTAATTTTACGTAAGAAAAAAATTATAGATAGTTTTGGTTAGTTTTAGTTTTTAGTAGTTAGTAGGTTTAGTTAATAATTAGATTGTCATTTTGTAGTTAGGGTTAAGGTTGGGTGAGAATTAACAAATTCTCACCCTTTTTTATTTTAATAATTTTGGTGTTGTTTATCTAATTAGTTCCTATTTTGGTAAAGTCGAGTGTTTGTTTTATAAAGCTCGCTGACGAGACGCATGCAGGTCGAGAAAAAGAGTTACGCTTGAGCGTGATGACTGAATTTAGGACAAGTGTAACGAAGTTATTGGCACCACGAATTAGCCAAATTAATGACACCAGTAGAATGATTAAAACGAGCCCCTGTCACTGAACTTAAGCAATTAATTTCATTTCTAAACCTTAAAACTCCAAGCAAAGCAAAAACAAGCGCTTCTTTATACTTAACTAATGTTTCATCGGGAATTATCAATGAATTATTTGTTTTCGCTTTAATAAGATGTAATAAAAATTTATTGAATGCACCACCTCCCGTAATTAAAACCTTGTTACTTTCATTATTATTATTATTAAATATCTCGGTAATTTGATGTGATATATGCTCATATACTGTTCGGATTTTATCTTCAATGCTACAGTTAAATCTATTTAAGATAGGGGAAAAGCTATCTTCAATCCATTCCCTCCCCAATGATTTAGGATGTGGTTTACTATAAAAATCAAGTTTATCCAGCTTATTAAGCAATTCATGCTTTACTCTGCCTACCGACCCAATTTCCCCATTTCTATCCATTGATTTTCCAACTGTACCTGACAGGTAATTAATAACAATATTTACCGGACAAATATCAAAAGCAATTCGTTTTTGGTCTTCTTTAAATGAAATATTAGCAAAACCACCAAGATTTAAACAAAATTCAAATTCGTTAAATAACAATTCATCACCAATCGGAACTAGCGGTGCCCCCTGCCCTCCATAAGCTACATCTTGAGCCCTGAAATCGGAAATAGTTGTAATTCCTGTTATATAAGCAATTGAAGCACCTTCACCTAGTTGGTAGGTAATCCCTTTACGGGGTTGATGAAAGATAGTATGACCATGCGATGCGATCAAATCTGCTTTAAAATTATTTATATTTAAGAACTCATTTATGTTTTCTCCAATAAATAGCCCAAATTGCTTATTTTTCTCAATGAGTTCATGGCCATTACAGTAAATTGCTTTATATAAAATATTGTTTTTTAACTCGTGTTCATAAGGGATTGTAACTGCTTTTACTATTTTGTATTGCCACCTAATATTTTTCTTTTTGAATATGCAATATGCAAGATCAAGTCCATCTAAACTTGTTCCTGACATTACACCAACGACTCTTAATGTATTCATAGTACCATTCGGGCATTTTCATTTTATTATTTAAAAAGTAAACCCAGACCTGAATATAGAAATGTTTTTCCTTTCATCACTCACATATAGTTCAAGCTCATGTTTTTTCCCCGAAACCAAATGTTCCTTATCAACAACATAAATTAATCTATTATTTTTCGCATCGTATTCAAACAGCGCCCATTGTTTGTCAACATAACCATTATAAGATTGAATCCCTGATAAATCATCCTCAATTGTAAAAGTTAATGTGTCACCTGCCTTGTAAAAGCCATTATTTTTAAAGTTTACGGGCATAATTATAGGAGAAACTGTATCGATAACAACCACATATTTCCCAAAAAAAGGAGTCGAAGTAGTAATAAACCCATCATTCCATTCTCCGCCCATTGCCTTCAAGTTATTTTCCTTATCAATAATTGCAAGTATTGCTTTATCCCTTATATTGGCATTGAGGTTTTTTGTCTTGACAGATAAAGTATATGGCCGGTACAACGGAGTAAGTTCAGAATGTACAAAATGAATATCGGAAAAATAGGTCGAATCACCAGAAACTCGCGAATAGTTGAAATCAATATCTCTGAATAAGGCATTCTCAGGAATCACTATCCTAACCTCTGAATTTTCATATGTGTTGGTGGTATTGTAATAGAATTTTCTGAGAAATGCAGTATCTTCTATTGGAGAAAATATGTAACTTGAATTACTACTTCTAATTTTAAAAGACAGAACAGATGAATTTTGGTAGCTATCTTTAACTGTAATTTTTACATTATGCAGTGTATCGGTATTAAAACTCACTTTTCCCCTGTTTTTTAATTGTTTATAAATACTTAACTTATTATTTGGATCAAGAAAAAGTTTATGAATTTTTAAGCCGGTGTTCAGCTTTTCCTCGTAATCGATATGGCTATAAACGTACCTAACTTCATTAAATGAAAATTTATCCATTTCATGATAATAGTAAACGCTATCATCAATCTCCAATTTAATTGAATAAACCGTACATCTGTTTGAAGAACCATTCAAATAATCATAGGTTTCAACTCCGAACCCTATTGTTCCAACTACTTCGATTGAATCTGACCCTAACCTGTACTTTCCATTTTTCCCAACTGGTTTAACTATTAACTTTTCATTTCTTCCATTTATGTAACTATTTTTATCAATAGGATAAATGGCTAAATTTCTTATAGTAGGCTTAATATTATCGGTAATATTAAAATTAAACAATAACCCATTTAATGGATGTTGATAAGAATCTCTTATTTCAAAATGTAAATGTGGACCTCCGGAATTTCCGGTATTTCCCGAATAAGCAATTAATTGACCTTTATTAATTTGAAATTTATCGTCAGAAAGATATAAATCCACCTCAAATCTTTTCATTTTATATTGATTTTCTTTCACATAAGCCGATATTTGGGGAATAAAATCATTTAAATGAGCATACACCGATACATAACCGTTAGAATGAGTAATATATAACGATTTACCGTAACCACCGCTTCTTATCTTTATACGGGAAATATGCCCATCAAATACAGAAAAAACAGGTTTGCCCGTTTCTTGCTGTGTTTTAAAATCAATTCCCGAATGAAAATGAGTGGAACGTAATTCTCCGAAATTTGCCGAAAGATATAAAGGTATATCAAGTGGTGGGGTAAAATCAGGTATGGAATTCCTTTGTTGCGCCCGTAAAGAGAAAAAAATAAAAAAAAGCAAAATATGAACAATTTTAGGAAAAACTTGTAAAAAATGCATAAATTTAAACATAAAATAAAGTTTGGATGTATATACGAAGATAAGATTTGATTTTCAAAAGAACCACAGAAATATCAGATAATAAATTTTATATTTTTGTTAAATATATTTTAATTTTTCATTTATCTTTGTCTCAAATGGAAAGTAAACACAATAAATTATTTATTAGTTTCAGAGAAAAAATTAAGCAATTAATTACACTTTACGAAGAACAAAAGTCAAAAAACAAAGAATTAAAAAATAAAATTAACCTATTAGAAAAAAAAATAACGGATTTAGAATTAAAATATAACAATACAAAACTTGCGAAGGCAATTCTTGCAACAGGAGAAGATTCGCATGATGCAAAGATAAAAGTTAATAGAATTGTGCGGGAAATTGATAAATGTATTGCTCTTTTAAATAGATAGTAGAATATTATATAAATGGATGATAAATTATCAATAAAAGTAAATGTTGCTGATAGATATTATCCTTTAAAAATAGAGACAAGGGATGAGGAGAAAATCAGGAAGGCTGCCAAAATAATTAATGAAAAAGTTCTTCAATATAAAAAACGGTATTCAGACAAAGATGTACAAGATTTTTTGGCTATGGCAGCTCTTCAATTCGTAACAAAATTAATTGAATTAGAAAATCAATCTGATACGTCAGCCCTGGTAGAAGATCTGAAGGAGTTGGATGAAGAATTGGCTGAATACCTCAAAGGAGAGTAATAAACGTTCTTTAATATAATATAGCCCGCATAATTTCTTCATTTGTTTGTGAAACTCAACATTAAACAAATTGAAGCTTGACTCAACTTGTTTAGAGTAGGCCATAATACCACTTGTTGGGAAATTCCGATTTATCGGGATCAGTGGAAACTCGATGCAGGTTGGCTGCTTCACCCATGTCTAACTGGGGTTTTATCAAAAGCTGGAGAGATTAATGCGGGTTTTTTTTAATATTTAATATATAATAATTATGGTACCTGTATTAGTAATTATAGATAATTCCCTGATTTTAAAGAATATATTTTTGATATCGGTTTTTTTTATTGGAGGGGTCATTTTATCTTATACATTATGGCAAATAACTTTAAAGCGTAAAAGAAACAGTATTATAAATGAGGCTCAAACAGAAGCCGAGGTAATAAAAAAGGATAAAATATTGCAGGCAAAAGAAAAATTTTTACAATTAAAAGCCGAGCACGAAAAGTATATCAATGAAAAAAATATTAAACTTGTAAATTCCGAAACAAAACTTAAACAAAAAGAAGCACTTCTTTCCCAGAGATTTGAAGAAACCCAGCGTGCTAAAAATGAAAATGAAGCTATCCGTGAAAACTTAAATGTTCAATTATCATTAGTAGAAAAAAAATCAGAAGAACTGGAAAAGCTTCATAAGCAACAAGTTGAGCAGCTTGAAGCAATATCGGGGCTTTCAGCCGAAGAAGCTAAAGAACAACTAACAGAATCACTTAAAGAAGAAGCAAAAACTGAGGCAATGTCATATATCAACGAGATAATGGATGAAGCAAAAATGACTGCCACCCGTAATGCAAAAAAAATTGTGATTGAGACCATACAAAGGGTAGCTACAGAAACTGCAATTGAAAATTCTGTAACTGTTTTTAATATTGAATCGGATGAAATAAAAGGAAGGATTATAGGAAGAGAAGGCAGAAATATAAGAGCACTTGAAGCAGCTACCGGAGTGGAGATTATTGTTGATGACACTCCCGAAGCAATTATTTTGTCTGCATTTGACCCGGTTAGAAGAGAAATAGCAAGGCTTGCCCTTCATCAACTTGTTACTGACGGACGGATACATCCTGCCAGAATTGAGGAAATAGTTAGTAAAACTCAAAAACAAATTGAAGAAGAAATAATAGAAACAGGCAAACGAACGGCAATTGACTTGGGAATACATGGCTTACATCCAGAAATAATAAGGCTTGTAGGTAAAATGAGATATCGATCTTCTTACGGACAAAATTTACTACAACATTCAAGGGAAGTTGCAAACCTTTGTGCCATTATGGCTTCGGAACTCGGTTTAAACCCAAAATTGGCAAAACGTGCTGGTCTATTGCATGATATTGGAAAAGTCCCCGATGATGAACCTGAATTGCCTCATGCTGTTTATGGAATGAAACTTGCTGAAAAATATAAAGAAAAACCTGAAATATGTAATGCAATAGGTGCCCATCATGACGAGGTTGAAATGACAAGCCTGGTATCGCCCGTAGTACAGGTTTGTGATGCAATATCAGGAGCACGACCAGGAGCAAGAAGAGAGGTTGTTGAATCTTATATTAAGCGATTAAAAGATTTGGAATCATTAGCATTAAATCACCCGGGAGTATTAAAAACATATGCAATACAGGCAGGAAGAGAATTAAGAGTGATTGTAGGTAGTGACAAAGTTAGCGATAAAGAGGCTGAAAATTTATCTTTAGAGATTTCTAAACGTATTCAAGATGAAATGACTTATCCCGGACAAATAAAAATAACTGTAATACGAGAGACAAGGGCCGTTACCTACGCAAAATAATTTAATTCAAAGGGAATGTTACTACTTTTAAAAGTTCTTTTAATTTGTCAATCTTATGAGGAAACTCCATTTTTTGATATGAAAGAATTAAATTATTGATTAAACGGATAATAATATCCAAGTTAGAACATGGAAGATAATATTCTCTTTTTGATTCAATTTGTTGATGACGAATAAAATAGTCTATTTCACGTTTCCCCAGCACAGCTCCTTTGTTGT
>CAZWGG010000234.1:0-7910 GCA_964633305.1 uncultured Bacteroidales bacterium | reverse complement strand
TTGCTGAATTAAGAAAGTTAATTTCTACAATAAAAAAAGAAATAATACTTTGTGTAGACGGTGGCGTAAAACAAGAAAATATTTCACAAATAGCAAAGATGAAAACAGATGTAGTTGTTAGCGGAAGCGCTTTATTTAAAAATAACAATCTTATGGATAACATACGATTTATGTTGGATGCATTGAAACATTAACACGATTGAATAAAAAATTTTATGGAAAATAAATGGTCAGATGATAAAGCATCTGAATTCATAAATAAATATGCTAAACAATGGGGAGAAGATTTAGCTCTTCGGGTTTATACAAGCAGGTTAATAGGATATGAAAAAAAACTTGTGCTTCATGGCGGAGGAAATACTTCTGTTAAAAGCACATTTACCAATGTTTTTGGGGATAAGGTACCTGTAATTTTTGTAAAAGCGTCAGGGCATGATTTGGCCGGTATCACACCAGAAGGTCACACAGGGTTAGATATTGGCTATTTACAAAAAATGCAAACACTACCTGAACTGGACGATGATAGTATGGTTAATGAGCTCCTTACCCATCAGTTTGATATAAATGCCGCCACCCCTTCAATAGAAACACTAACTCATGCATTTATCCCATATAAATATATTGACCATACTCATGCAGATTCCATCTTGGTTCTATCAAATCAACCCAATGGTGAAAAAATTATTCGCGAAGCGCTTGGAGAGGATATAATTATACTTGATTATGTAAAACCCGGGTTTGCACTCGCGAAAGCAGTTGCCAATGCCGTAAAAGATTCCGAAACATGTAATGGTATTGTTTTAATGAAACACGGGTTAATCACCTGGGGCAATTCTGCAAAAGAATCTTATGAGCGAACTATCGACCTGGTTACAAAAGCAGAGAAATATATTGCCAAACACAGCAAAAATTCAATTTGGGCACCATCTGCTGTATCTCAAGAAAAAGCCATGGAAAGATACCTTAAAGTTGCTCCTGTTTTGAGAGGTTTATTAGCCATACCCGACAACAATGATGACAATCCATACCAACGTGTTATTCTCATACCGCTTATCACAAAAGAGATAGTAAACATTGTTGATTCGGAACTAGGAAAAGAAATGGCATTAACGCCGCCTATTACTTCCGATCATTTAATAAGGACCAAAGCATTTCCGATGTGGATTGACGCTCCTCAATATGAGGATGAGAACAAGTTGAGAGAGCAAATTTCTGCAAAAATTGCTGAATATACCGAACAATATGCTACGTATGTTGAACGAAATTCACATCGATTAAAAGAAGGAATTAAACGTTTTGACCCCATGCCCAGGATTATTCTTATGCCGGGACTAGGGGCAATTTGTTCCGGCGCTACCGTGAAAGAAGCCGAAATGGTAAGGGATATTGCAGCCCAAACACTCGAAGTAAAGTCAAAAATAGCTGCAATGGGAACCTATGAAGCGTTAAGTGAAGAACATCTTTTTGATATGGAATATTTCAGCCTTCAGCATGCAAAACTTCATTATAATGAAAAGCCTGCTTTACAGCGTACTGTAGCTCTTATCACCGGGGCGGCAGGGGCAATTGGCACAGGAATATGCCATGGATTGCTTGAAAACGGTTGTCATGTGGCCGCAACAGATTTGCCGGGTGATAACCTGAATTCCTTGGTGGCTGAACTTAAACAAACTTATGGAGAGCGTATTATTTCTGTACCGCTTGATGTCACAAAGCCCGGTTCTGTTTCTCAAAGTTTTGACCAGGTCATTCAACATTGGGGAGGTATAGACCTGCTTATTGTAAATGCCGGTATAGCACATGTTTCACCTCTGTCTAATATGAAACTTGCTGATTTTAAAAAACTGGAAGAAGTAAATATTGAAGGGACATTGAATATTCTTTCTGAGGCATCACGCTTTTTGAAAAGACAAGGGACAGGAGGGGATATAATCGTTATATCTACAAAAAACGTATTTGCACCGGGCGCTAAATTCGGTGCATATAGCGCTACAAAAGCTGCAGCGCACCAACTGGCACGTATAGCAAGCTTAGAGCTTGCTGAAATTGGGGTACGTGTAAATATGGTATCCCCCGATGCCGTATTTTCTCACGGAAAACACCGGTCAGGATTATGGGCAAAAGTTGGTCCCGACCGCATGGCAGCAAGGGGGCTGGATGAAAAAGGACTTGAGGAATATTATCAAAACCGGAATTTGCTGAAGGCCAAAGTTACAGCTAAACATGTAGCAAACGCGGTATTATATTTTGCCACACGACAATCACCAACAACCGGGGCTACAATACCTGTAGACGGAGGCTTGCCCGATTCAACTCCAAGGTAGCTTGTATACTTAAAAAGTCAGGGTTTTCGGGTAGGTATTAGTTACTGAGTAATGGCACATAAAATGAATAACTTATGATTTTATTCCGTTAAGAAAACAGAAGCTTTTTTTGCAGTATTTATAATTCCGTATTCTCCCTCAAATACCTCTTTTCCCCACCATGTAAGAGTCTTCCAGTCATTTGAAAGGTTGAGCCATGCATTTTCCGTATTATTACCCGACCACGACCAGGCTAAATAACCGTATCCTAGTTCCTGGCATTTTTTGAGAATAACAGTATGGTCCACCTTACATTTCAGGTTATTGTTCCCATCATGGTAGTTATACCCGAACTCTCCCACAATCAACGGCAATGAGGCATCATAAGCCTTTTGAAGTTGTTCCTCAATAGTTTTGGGGTTATTCCAGGAACCATACATATGAACTGAAAAAAGCAAGTTTTTTTGTGGGTCGTACTCCAACAAATCTTTGCCATATTCAAATACAGGTTCAATTTTTTGTCCCCAGCCTAATACATCAATAACCAGGGTAGTCTTAATACCTGCTTCTCTTAACATATCAATAGCCTGCATATAACTTTTCTTCCAATATTTATTCGTGTTTCCAAAATTACCCCATTCATTGGCAAAATTAATAAGGATATACTTTTCATGCTTAAGAAGGACTTCTTTTACATCATCCCTGGTATAGTAAGCAACGGTTTTTAAAAGTTCATCAACCGAATCATTTCCTGTAACATCGTGCAATTCTACCATAGGTATCATTTGTAATTCAATACAACGGGAAATAATTTTATCCAGCTCTTTTGCCTTTCCCTTTGTTTCCCATACTATCCGTATAGAATTGACATTGAGATCAGCCAGACGCTTTAAAGCTTTAAATGATTTGTGCGTAAACCAAATATGAGGATTATTTACACCCCTAATAATAAATTCTTTCCCGTTTGCATCAATCAACTGTGTTCCGGAAATAGTAAAACCTTTAGAAAATAAAAATAGGGGAGTAATAAAAGGAATAATAATAAACCCAAGAAATCGGATAAATTTATAAATCATAGATTTTTATCTTTTGTTTAGTAAGAAAGGCACCAAATATAATTAATTAGTACAAAGAAACAATTTTTTAATCATAGGTGTTAAACAAAATTTTTAATACAAATCATTTGTAAAAGCATTAAAAGACCAGTTTGTACCCCTTTTTTGATCTGAATATGCTCCCCGAAGCTGAATCATTTATTACAACTTTACTTTACATTGAGACTAAATGATTCAAAAGATAGAATAAGGTGCAAAAAATATTTCAACCGATAAATCAAACTAGACCCCAAAAGAAAGGAGGTGAAAATAAGTATAACAAAACAAAAAAAGAAACATTTAAAACTAATACATTATGTGAAGTTGAAATTGCGGAGCACTTCCACGTAGCAACTTCGTCTGACGTCACAGGCTTTGGCCTGAGGATGTCAATGCTCGCGGAAATGAAGTTAATGTAATGTAAAATGATTATTCGAACAATTATTAAAAAATTAATTATTAATTTAAATTTTGGAGGACCTTAAAATGAAAAAAAAAGTCATGTTAAAAATTTCAGTTTTTGCAGTTATTTTATTTTGTTCACAAATGAATTTTGGAGGACAAAAAACCGTAATAAGTTATAATGGAAGTGGTGATTCAGTTACTTCTGTGTATATTACTACTCCGACTTTTTACTGGGAATTGAGAGTTTTATCCCCGTATATCGAATCAGCTGCCTTCGCTGAAGTTTCCTGGGTTAATCAAAGTGGAGAATGGAAACATCCTCATCTGTATTGCGGCGGGGCTAATTGTTATAAAACAATGAGTGCCGGACCAAGAAACGGGAATGTTGAAGTATTTTTAATAGCGTCAACTGGCGGAAAATCTGTTCCTTGGCCTGAAATGGCTTCTGAAGCTATGGCAAAAGTTACCTGGTAGAAAATTGAAATTAATAAGAGGGTGTTCAAAATCCATTCGTACCATTACTAAAACTTAGTATGAAATGAGCTAGGATTTTCCCCTCTTTTATAATAAAATAAACAAGTGAAAAGAATTATTTTTTATTTTGTGTTAATTGTATTTTTTGTTGGGTGTAATCATCACAAAAAATATATGGAAGTTGTGATAGATATTCCGGGTATCAAGATTTCCAAATATGAATTTGAGAAAAACTTTTACAGGTTTACTGAATCGGCATGTAACAATAACCAATCAGTCACCCGCGATGAAAAAATAGAGTGGATAAAGAATTTTACTAATAGGGCCTGTTTTCTGGCCGATGCTTATCAAAAAGGGTACTATAAAGATAACAGGGTTTTAGATGATGTAACCCGAATGGGAAAACATATACTCACACAACCTTTTGGTTTATATGAAGAGACTATTTTACCTAAAGATAGAAAAATACCTAAGCTACTAACTAAGAAAGTAAACCTTCACAAAGAAAACGCGGTTACCGGTAAAAAGAAAAATGAAATAAGAAATGAATATGTTAGTAGTATCCTGCAAAATGCTGAACTTGAAATAAACCATGATTTATTAGAAAAAGTTTTTAAAAGAATACAAGAAGACGAAAACTATAAGCAGAATAACTATGAAATTGATAAATCAAAGTTTTTCGATATTCTTGAAGAATTTTTTTTTGAATACCATAGTAATAAAGTAAAAAAGAAAATTACGTTAGATGATTTTATTGAATTCTATAATAACGTTATACTAAGATACCCTTTACAAAATAAGGAAACAATCTACTCTTACATTCAAGATTTCCTGGTTACTGAAGCAAATTACAAAGGGGCAGTTGATTTGGGTTTGAACAAGGACATAAAGTATCTTGCCGATAAAAAAAATTATACGAACGATGTTGTTTATTATTATTATGAACAAGATGAGTTTTTTAATAAAATGGAAATAACAGATGAACTGCTTGAGGCAACATATAACAAAAATTCAGATTTTTTCCTGGTAAATGAAATAAAAACGTCCTTATTTTATTTTCAAACTATTGAAGATGCTAATGGTGCGACTAGCGCCCTCGGTGAATTGTCTGAAAAAAATATTCCTGGTATTGTCAACAAGCTTACAAATGAATTTAATTTAATTGATTATAAGATAGGTAAACTAATTTACCAAGAGAACGCAAAGTCACTGGAAGATTTAAGAATAGCTGAAACACTGGGAACAATGATAGACAACCAACTCTCAGATCCTGTTCGAATTGGGAATAAGTTTGTTCTTATTAAGAAACACCACTATGTGGATAGTAGAATTAGATCGTATGATGAAGTAAAAACTGAAGTAAGGGAGATGGTCCGGTCTGAAAAATTACAGGAAATGAAAGAGAAAAGGTTAAAAAAAATTAAGCAAACTTTCCAACTTAAAGATAATATTGATTATAAGAAATATTTATCGGATATTTCATGTGAGTAAAGAATTAGTACCTCTTTTAAGGAAAAAAAAAAGCATATAAACTGGGTTACTTTTCTTGATATAAATCATAAATCAGGGAATATTTATTTAAACCAAATAGAAAAATTGACAAAATTTTTTTAAAATCTTGGTTTTTTAGTTTACTATGGTTATGGCAGATTTGTAGCGTTACTAATAAAAAAAAATAACCCGCTAATGAGAGGAACATACTACACCTTGCTACAAATTTTGCCGTTATTTTAACGGTTATCTGTTATGTTTAAATTCAAACTTCTTAATTATTTATTATTTTTGCATGATATGGCCTAGTAGCTCAACTGGACAGAGCATCAGACTTCGGATCTGAGGGTTGGGGGTTCGAATCCTCCCTGGGTCACAAAAACAGTTTGGAGTGTGAGTTTCGAGCAAGAGCGAGAAACACACACTCCAAACTGTTTTTGTCCCTCAAGACTCACACTCCAACTCAAACTGAAGTAATGTTTGACTTTGAAAAACTTGAAGTTTATTCTAAAGCAAAACAGTTTAATAGTGTTGTTTCATTGTTTTTAGAACAAGCTGAAGTTAGTAAAAATAAGAAAGATCAACTTGAAAGAGCTGCCTTCAGTATCATGTTGAATATAGCCGAAGGAACAGGAAGATTTACAAGACCGGATAAGAAGAATTTCTATATAATAGCAAGAGGATCGGCTTTCGAATGTGTTGCAATATTCGATTATTTATCTGATCAGAAAGTAATTGATAAAGAAAGATTCAAAGAATTTTATGCTATGCTGGAAGAGATTTCCAAAATGCTTTATGCTTTGATTAGGACTTTATCGTAAACCAATCAAAGGTTACTTTGGAAAGAACGTTATAATAATTGCGATTCCGTCACCTTCAGTAATTCCTTCAAATCCTCCACCCAAAAGTTCGAAATAAGGGAAAACGTAAAGAAAATATATAAAGTTAGCCTTAGTTCAGAGACGTTGCGACCATTATTTAAAGAACTGAAATCTGCCTACCATCAGTCAAACAAACTTAGCGAAACTCAAGAAAAAACGATTTACAAGAAATTCATTCACAGATAAAACAAAGAAATACGACTTCAGAATTTGATAATGATATCAAATCATCATCACTATGTAGTTGCCTCTGGCTAGTTCCAGCTTACCAACAATGAAAAAACATAAAAAAATAAGGCTGCGCAAGCTTTTTCAGCTTGTGCCATTTTCTCTGTTATGGAATGCCTGGTGCATAGGAAGAATTGTCCTTTTTTTAATGAAAATAGGTTTCATCCCCACTACCGTAAAGTTTAGTCCCAACGCATTAGGGACTGAACCCGGGCAGAAAGGGCATATTTGTGATGATTTTTGTGTTTTAGGAGATTCATAAATTAAAAAAATGATTGAAAAATTCGAGTCACTGACTTGAAAATTGACATGGACTCACTATGCAGAATTGCTGGGGATTACCCCTACTACCGAAAGTTTTAGGGTTAGCGTAACTTGTGGCAATTAGGGGCACTAAAAGATTGAACCCACTGAGAAATTCTCGCTTTGATTTTGTAAATTTGTGAAAAAGATATCAAAATGATAATTGAAAGAACAAATAAAGAGATATTGATACGTATACCAAATTCAATTGATGTTGAGGGAGCTCAAAGGATAATCGATTATATAAGATATCAAGAAGCTACTTCAAAAACACAAGCAAAACAAAGCGATGTTGATAAGTTAGCAAAAGAAATTAATAAGAATTGGTGGAAGAAAAATAAGGACACCTTTCTCAAATGATTGTAATCGTTGATACTAATATTGTATTTAGCGCTATACTTAAGACCGATAGTGTAATTGGGGACTTAATACTAAATTCAAATCAAATTTTTCAATTTCAGAGCTGCTATTACTTAATAGAAGAAATTGAAAACCATTGGGATAAACTAAAGAAATTATCAAAGTTAGGAGAAAAGGATTTATCGGCATCACAAAGAATTGTATATAAAAACATAAATTTCATTGATGAAGAGCAAATCCCTCGAGCCTTTAGAATAAAAGCTTATGATCTTGTAAAAGAAATAGATTTAGATGATATAGTATTTGTCGCGTTAAATGAATTTCAAGAATCCTTATTATGGACAGGTGATAAAGCTTTAACTAAGGGATTA
>CAZWGG010000233.1:0-7932 GCA_964633305.1 uncultured Bacteroidales bacterium | reverse complement strand
ATATATTTCATAAATATAAACTTTATATTTATTGGTAAAATGAGTTTTCAATTTTATGTTTTTATTTTCCAGTTTTGTTTTGTAAATCATTTCAGTTATTTCAACCAATTGATACAGGCTGTTTAACGATCTGTTCAGGGTTAAGCCCTTTGACCCTATTTGAGCCCAATTCAGAAGTTTATTAAAATACTCAACAATAAATGATGAAGAAGTAATAATATAGTCAAGAATTTCAATGTGTTCGTCTGTAAGCAGTTTATTTAACTTTTCATCATTTTTAAGTATTTCTGTAAATCCCGTTATTGTTGAAAACGGCGTTCGAAGATCATGAGCTACGATGCCAATAAAATCTTCTTTCGCCTGAATGTTATCTTTTAATTGTTTTTCATATTTTTTTATTCTTAGTGTTGTTCGGAGTCTTGCCAATAATTCAACCTCATCAACAGGTTTTTTAATGTATTCGATAGCTCCCAGGTCGAGAGCAGTTTCAATATCAGCAGAATCAGTTTTTGCAGAAACCATTATCACAGGGATGTCTTTTTTCGAATCATCTTCTTTTAACTTTTTTAATACTTCAATTCCTGTCATTTCAGGCATCATTATGTCTAACAGGATCACATCAGGAAATTCAACATCCAGTATTTCAATGGCCTCATATCCGTTTGATGCTGAAATTACCTGGTATCCTTCACCAGATAATACTCTTTTTAAAAAGAAAATATTGGCATATTCATCATCTACAATAAGTATTTTTGAATTTAAGTATTTTTCCATGTCATTAACAATATTATATGGTTAAGTACTTATCTAGTATTTTTAATAATTTTGAGTCATCAATAGGTTTTGAAATATAATCGTTAAAGCCATAATTAATTATTTGCTTTTTTTCATCATCCATAGCTTTTGCTGTAACGGCAATAATGGGGACATTAACTTTTTCACTTTTTCTTCGCATTTCATCAAATGCAAAAAACCCATCCATAACTGGCATCTTAATATCCATTAAAACCAGGTCAGGATTCTCTTTTAAGAAGAGGTCAACAGCTTCTTTTCCATTTTTGGCAATAACAATATCATACCTGTTTTTTAAAAGCAGTTCAATGGTATGAATACTTTCCGAATCATCATCAGCTATAAGTATTTTGGATATTTTAGTTTCAGTTTTATTATCGATATTCATATATTCATTAATAATTTTTTCAAGAGATTGTCTGGCAGCAGGAGATTTTTCTACCAGTTGGACGTTTTCTTTATACTGGATATAGGATATTAATTTTGGATCTTTTAAAAAGGTTGCATAGAATATAACTAATGAGTTTCGGGAAGTGTTTTCCCTTTTCCTGTTGATAAGAATTTTCACCAGTTCAACGTTGCTTATGGAAATGTTATCCAAATCAACAACAGTTATATCAGGATCAAATTTGCTTATTACATTTTTTAATTTTGTGGTTTCTGTATGGGTTACAGGGACATAGTTTTTGTCCTGGAAAATTTTCTTAAGGTATTTTAACTCATTGTGGTTTTCATTAAAAATTAGAATTTTAATTGAAGTATCTCGGTTGTTTGATGTTACCTTATCAATATTTAAAACAAGTGTTTTATAATCAATAGGTTTACGCAAATAGCAATCGAAATTATAAATAGCTTCACTTGGACGGATATCAAGTTCTGATATGATTATTACAGGTATTTTCCAACATTCAGGATCTAGTTTAATAATACGTAACAATTCATATCCTGTCATTTTTGGGAGTTTCAGGTCAAGCAGGATAATATCAGGATTAATCTGTCTTATTTTTTCTAATCCTTCTTTTCCATCAAAAGCATATGCTACTTCTATATTAATTTTCGACATGTAATTTCTGTAATAGTAACTTAGCTCTTTATCATCTTCAATAAGTAAAACCAGTTTTTTTTTTGATGGCAATTCGTCTTTTTGCAAGTCCGGGTGAGAAAAATTATTTTCGGTTTCTTCTTCAGCAGGCTGGAAAGGGATAAAAAATCGAACAAGTGTGCCTTTTTCGGGTTCACTTTCAATTTCTATTTCACCATTCAAAACATGGACTAACTCTTTACATAAGGCAAGTCCCAGTCCGGTACCTTTGTATTTTTTCTGGGCAGAGCTATCAATTTGTGAGAATTTTTCAAAAACTTTATCAAGATTCTCTTTGCTAATTCCAATACCGGAATCTTCAATTTCAAAAAACAAGTGAGTTTTTAACTTATATAAATGTAAATGTATTTTACCTTTTTCTGTAAATTTTGAGGCATTTCCTAACAGATTAACCAGGATTTGATATAGTTTTTTTGAATCGCTAACAATCATATCAGGGATGCTTCCACTTTTTCTTACTATGAATCGTATATTTTTGTCTCTTATTAATTCTTCTACCAGGCTTTTAATATCTGTCAGTAATTTTTCCATTGAAAATGGACGAAGCGATACTGACATTTTTCCCGATTCTATTTTTGAGAGGTCAAGCAAATCATTGACTAAATCGAGCAAACGGGTGCCACTTTGTGTAATATGTTGTAATCCCTCAGATTGTTCTTTTGTTAGGTTTTCACTATCGTATTTTTGAAGAGCCCTGGAAATACCAATAATAGCATTCATTGGGGTTCTGAATTCATGGCTCATATTTGCTATGAACTCACTTTTTGCAGTATTTGCCATAACTGCCATTTCTTTGGCTTGCTCTATTTCTTTTTCAAAATTTTTTCTTTCAGTAATATCAATAAAACTTTCAATAATACATCGTTTTTCTTTAAAAGAAATTAGCGTAACATTTCTGAGTATTGATATTTTATTACCATTAACTAGTAAATTCCCTTCCTGGATTCCAAGTTGCTTTTTGTTTTCAATAATTTCATCATAAATATTTGTGTCATCAATTATTTTTGAAACCTCAATATTGGTTAAATCTTCCAGCGTGGTTTGAAGAAGATTAATTGCTGTTGAATTGGCATTAATAATTTTTTTATTTTCGGCCTCAAGAATAAGAATACCAGTAAGCGTTGAATTGAAGGCTGTTTTATAAAATATTTCTTGCTCTAAAATCTTTTTTTCAGATTTTTTCTTTTTATTTAGAATCAAAAGAAAAAAAGTGCTTAACAAGCTAATTATAACTACAAAAATGATTATTTCCATTGATTGAATTTAATTACATAATCGTATTTTTTTTAAAACTGTGACATTAATCAATTGGAATTTCTATTTTAACTTTAGTTCCTTTATTAACTTCACTTTCAATTGATAATTTTCCTCCTAGTGCTTCAATGTTTTGTTTAACAACTGCTAA
Organism: uncultured Bacteroidales bacterium; assembly: GCA_964633305.1. Classification (GTDB taxonomy): domain Bacteria; phylum Bacteroidota; class Bacteroidia; order Bacteroidales; family UBA10428; genus CAZWGG01. The sequence continues at coordinate 4,633 of CAZWGG010000233.1, read as the reverse complement.
TCCAAGACCAACACCTTGAAATTTCCTATCATTCGATGTTTCCAGTTGGTTAAACATTTCAAAGACAGATTCCAGGTCTTTAAGGCTCATTCCTATACCTTGATCAATTATACAAATAATTAACTTTTCGTTTTCCTGTTCAAAATCAATATCAATATGTCCCTTTTGGGTGTATTTTATAGCATTTTCAATTAAATTATAAATAGAGACAAGTAATTTATTCGCATCTGTTCGGATAGTGATGTTCGGATCAGATAAATTAACATGTATGGAATACGTTAGTTCATCTTTTTTAATTACTTCATGGCAAAACTCTTCAAGTTCTTTCACAATATCAGATAGTAAGATGGTTTTATGCCTTATTACATATTTATTTTTAAATTGAAGAATATTGTTTATAATTGATTCTAAACGCTTTGCACTTGAATAAGCAAGTTTAAGGCCTTCTAATTGTTCATTTTCAAGTTTCCCGGGTTTACGAATAATATCTTTTAATATTCCATTAATTGAATTTAGCGGGGTGCTCAATTCATGGCTTATATTATCTAAAAAATCAGACATTACTTTGTTTGATTCTTTGTGTTCTTTTGCTTTTAATATTTTTCTTTCATTTTCTTTTCTTTCTGAAATATCCCTGGCAATGCAAACAACATGTAATTTATCATCAATTTCAAGAGAAGAAAGGGAAAACTCAACCGGGAATTTGTCTTCGTTTTTCCTAATGCCCTCTAATTCAAAAGCCTTGTTTAAAGGCTTACCCTTGCTCAGGGTAAAAAAATCAGCAATGACATTCAGTATTTCATCACTATGATTATTTTTACTTATTAGCTTGCTAAAATTTCTGTTTACAATTTCATGTGTTGAATACCCGAATATTTTTTCTGCTGCCTGATTCCAAAAAATAATTGTGCAATTTTGATTGATCATAATAATTCCATCATAAGCAGAATTTGTGATCTGATCAATTAATTTTTTACTCTCAACGAGTTCTTTATTCTTATTATTAAGTTCATTTATTACATCATCCAGCTTTTTTTTCTGATGATAGATTTGAATTAATGCTTCAACCTTTCCTAATAAAATACTGTGATTAAATGGCTTAGATATAAAATCGATTGCACCTGTACTAATTCCTTTCAAAATATGTTTTTCTTCTGTGTAAATGGCTGATATAAACATTACAGGCAAGAACTTTAATTCTTCAAATTTTCGAACATTTTCAAGTAATTGAAAACCACTCATTTCAGGCATTTGCACATCTGAAATAATTAATGCGATTTCATTGGTTTTAACAATTTCCAACGCTTCCGCTCCATTGGTTGCTTCAACTATTTCAATATCAAGAGATGACAGAATTCCATTAAGTAATATTAAGTTATTTATTTCATCGTCAACAAGAAGAATTTTGGGCTTCATAACTTATTCTTTCATTTTTTGAGCAATTGCATATGTCGGTATACATTTTATCCATAATTAAGAAACAGAAACACACCGTAGCGTTATTTTGAACACTGCGGGTTATATAAATATGGGATTTAGTTAAATCAGGTGTTCTAATTCAAGTATACAGACAATAGCTTCTCAATTTAGTCAACTCTATTAAATTTAATGATTTTTTTGGAAATTTTAAAAAAAAGTTGAAATGAAAACAGATTCTAAATGATTTTGGGTGCTTAATTTTATTAATAAGGCTGGAAAAGTTAAAAAATATAAAAAGTAATAATAGAAACAAAACATAGTAACCTCAAATTCGTCATTTGGATATAATTTCAAATGACTTATTTAAGTTAAATCTTCAATAAAGATAACATTTTAGTCTATTTTTGAACCTTATTTTAGATAAGTTCTTGAATATTTCCACAACATATAAAGGGATAGCATTTGCTTCTTTCACCGCTTTACTTTGGGGATTTCTGGCAATTGTATTAAAAATTGCAACTTATGATATCGCCCCTGTTGATATTGCATGGATGAGATTTTTTATTGCATTTTTAGGTTTAGGATTATATTATATTTTTCGTAAACCTGTTTATTTTGCAATTTTTAAAAAACCTCCTGTTACATTACTTATAGCAGCAATAAGTTTAAGTATTAACTATTTTGGGTTTATTACAGGGATTCATTTAACCACTCCATCTGTAGCACAGGTATTTATCCAGTTAGGGCCCGTATTACTTGCCATATCAGGATTTACATTTTTTAAAGAGAGAGTATATAAAAAACAAATAGCCGGATTAATAATTGCAGTAGCAGGGTTATTACTTTTTTATAATGAACAACTTTCTGTATTAATTGGAGATCCTAAAATATTTAAAAATGGAGTTTTGTGGGTGGTTATTGGAGCCCTTGCATGGGCTTTTTATGCTACTTTTCAGAAACGGTTGGTTTTTGATTATCATCCTATGCAACTTAACTTGGTATTATTTGGTGTTCCTGTAATATTACTGGCTCCATTTGTAACTTTCACGAATTTTTCCGCCCTTTCAATAAACAATTGGTTAATTTTATTATTTCTTGGTGGTAATACGCTGGGAGCATATTGTTCTCTTGCTTATGCCCTAAAATTTCTTGAAGCAAATAAGGTAAGTGTGATCATCATTCAAAATCCTATTATTACATTTGTGATTATGGCTGTACTTGGAGAAATGCAGGTAAATTGGATACAACCAGAAAAATTCACCCTTCTTACACTTACAGGTGCTTTTTTGGTTATTATTGGTGCTGGTTTAACCGTTTTTTCAAAGAAAAGATGAATTAGCTGAGTTTCATAGTGAGTCAATTAGTGTACTTGGCACATTTTTTCTATAATCTGATAGTCCAACTGTAGTTAAAAAATCGTTAGAAAATAAATCAGCCATTTCTTTTGTTAACAAGGCACTTCTGTAATTTTTCCATTCATCATCTTTGTTTCCATACATATAATCGATTAAACCGGGGAAATTCCATGCAGCATTTTTGCCCCAATGCCAGGTAAACGGGATATTGTGATCTTTGAACTGTTCAATAATTTTACGTTCAATATCATTCATGCTAATCATCCTTCCATTGCTTTTCCATAATATACCATCCATTTCCAACACACACGTCACGGGAAACCTTGTAAAACCCAGAGTTGCTTTTGAAGCTTTTACAAACCGGATAGCCATGGCACCAGGCACTGGACCTTCATCATTTACCAGTTTAACAAAAATGTCGAGTGCTTTTTTTGTGTCTTTGTTATCAATACCTAATGACCAGGCAAAGGCAGGGCCTTTATGGCCGGTGTCCCAAAATATCTCACCCAATGTACCTTCGGTTTCCTTATCTGTTTCAGGGAATATTTCTTTTTTCAATGCACCAATCATTTTTGGAATTATCCGGTTATGCTTGGCTGCAAATTTGGAAATCCAGTCAGGTAGATCTTTGTAAATAAATTTTTCAACAAAAGGTATTGGATCTGGATAATCAGTCCTGTAAGGTTTCTTGTACATTATTTCGGCGACATAGTCTTCCGATTGATTGTAAGGATTTATATACACTTTGAAATGATACGGTCTTTTCCCTTTTCCATCGTCATCCAGTTCACTGTCAATTTTAAAATCAGAATCTTTAAAGTTTAACGTTTCTGCCAAAGCAATAGCGTCTTCTCTTTTTATTCTTTTAGTATATCTTTTTAATAAAAATAAATCTTCTGCTTCTAAAACTAATCCCATAATAAATCCAAAAGATCCCAGGCCTACTAATGCGGCATTAAATAATCCATCATTTCTAATTACCCTGCTCTTAATAGAAGCAGCAAAATCATCATTCAAAGCAGGTTGAGTGTGTCTTTCCAGGTAAACCAAATCATTGGGTTCGGGGCCAATAACCAGGTGTATTCCAACTATACAGTCCTGTATAGACCCTGTGTCAAAAGCAGCTCCATGTACTCCGGTTGATACAGCTCCTGCTATGGTTTGTCCGTTACTTGCTCCACTTGCTTTTAAAGATTTTCCATGTTCAAAAAGAAAACGTGATATCTCTTTTATAGTATTGCCACATTGGAAAAAGAAAAGATTTTCGCTCTTAAAAGCAGTATTAGGGTGTAAGTCATTCAGTTCAACAGAAATACTAATATTCATAGCTGCGTTGTAATGCATCCTGTCTCGCTGATGGGCAATATTTGACAACGACCATGCAGAACCAAAGGCCCTGAAACGGTCATGCTCATCCGAGCACTGCTTAATTAAACGTCTTATTTCCCTGGCAACATCATTATAACGATCAATTTTTCCAGGGATTAGCTGTTTTTTTTCAAGTTTGGTTTCATACATTATTTTGGTAGGGAAAGGGCCATTGTTATGAATGGTATCCCATTCTCCAATGTGGTATGTCTTTGTTATTGCCATAGCTAATTTGTTTCTTTAGTACAAACGTATTTTAGTTTTACCCTTCTTACTTTTCCAAAAGTTATACCGCTTAACAATGCATTGCCTAAACTAACCCTGTATTCAATTGAGTAAAACCCGTTAGGACACAGTTTGTCGTATAAAGTGGCATCGTTTTGTATTATATTAAATGTTATTGTAGTGTCTATTTCATGTGCAATCTTATCGCGATAAAAACCCGCATCTGAAGGCACAGGAGTTATTGCCGGAGGGGCAGTCAGAGCCAT
>CAZWGG010000232.1:0-7936 GCA_964633305.1 uncultured Bacteroidales bacterium | reverse complement strand
TAACCAGACATCAAAGGGAACTGTATATACAACATGGTGTCGGAATTATCTTTTTAAAGAGTCCTAAAATAGGGATGAATTTTTGGCAGATGTTTAAGCATATTGTTCGCTGGTGGGATGATATAAAATCAATTGTGAGAAAAAACACACCTCCATTTTCATTCAGACAGCCTGGACAGAACCATAAATTCGTTGAGTGGTATGGAGAGGAATAGAATAATGCAAATTCCTGATAATTGGGAATCTAGTAAACTTGGTGAATTTGTAGAAAAACAAAAGGGTAAAAAACCAAAAAATCTATCTACTAAAAAGGACAGTCGTTTTAAGTATCCTTATGTAGATATCAAAGCATTTGAAAAGAATCAGATTGAAAAGTACACTGATGGAGAAGGTTGTGTGTTATGTGAAGATGGAGATTTTCTTATTGTATGGGATGGTTCACGCTCTGGTTTTGTTGGAAAAGCTATAAAAGGCGCTTTAGGTAGCACTTTAATGAAAATTAATTTCCCTAATATAATTAACGATTATGCTTATTACTTTCTAAAGTCTAAATATCTAGAAATTAATACTAAAACAAAAGGCTCAGGTACTCCTCACATTGATCCAAGCTTACTATGGAATTATACTTTTAACATCCCACCTCTCCCCGAACAACAAAAAATCGTAACCAAAATCGAAGAGCTTTTCACAGAAATTGATAAAAGCATTGAAAACCTCCAAAAAGCTAAAAAGCAAATTAAAGTCTATAAGCAAAGTGTGTTGAAACATGCTTTTGAGGGCAAGCTTAAAATTGATAACCTTCATGATGGCCAAATTGTTGAATTCGTTCAAAAAACTATAGGAGATATTTGTTCGAAAGTAGAATACGGTTCTTCAAAAAAATCTGAAAAAACAGGAAAAGTTCCTGTGTTAAGAATGGGTAATATTCAAAATGGAATATTTGATTGGGATGATTTAGTTTATTCAAATGATCTGGAAGAAATTGAAAAATATGAATTAAGAAAATATGATGTTTTATTTAATCGAACAAATAGCCCTGAATTAGTTGGAAAAACTGGAATCTACTTAGGAGAACAAAAAGCCATTTTCGCAGGGTATTTAATAAGAATTCATTATAATATAGATATTAATCCAAAGTATTTGTGTTACTATCTAAATTCTTCAGCAGCTAAGCAATATGGAAATACTGTAAAAACTGATGGAGTTAATCAATCCAATATCAGTGGTCAAAAACTTAAAGGATATCCTTTCCCTTATCGTAAAAAAGAAATGCAAGACTTGATTGTTGCTGAAATAGAAAAACTTTTATCTGAGACTAATAAAATGGAGCAAAGTTTAAACGCATCCTTAACAAAAGCTGAAGCCTTAAAACAAAGCGTTCTGAAAAAAGCATTTGAAGGAAAACTTATAAATGATTAATTAATAATTAAATAAAATGGATGTTCAACCATATCAACAAAACCTTAATACAGTATTCGGTAATGTAACCTACTATATTGATTTTTATCAAAGGGATTACAAATGGACTAATGAACCTGTTAATAGATTATTAGATGATATTTTTTATAAATTTAATCAGGAATACGAAAATAATAAAAGCCTAGACCCTGATGAAGAAGTTATAAACACTCATTATTCATGGTACTACCTCAATACCTATGTTACCAATAAAGTTGGAGGAAGAATGTATGTGGTAGATGGTCAACAAAGATTAACCACACTTACTCTGCTCTTAATAAAAATATATCATTTAGCGAAGAAAAACGGCTCAGCTCTTGATGGGTGGATTGAATCAAAAATAGCTGGAAAAGCGGGATTCAAACACAACTTTTGGATGAATCACGAGAAACACAATACTCCATTGGAACAGATTTTTAAGGGAGAATTTGAATTAAAGGAAATTGATGTTTCATCAGGGATAACTGCTGTTAATATGGTTAAAAATTATGAACTGATTTCACGGTTCCTTGGTTCTGAATTATCAAATAAACATAAACTTGAAACCTTCACATTTTACTTATTACACAGATTAGTTATGGTTAATCTTTCAGTATCTCAAACTGATGTTCCTATGATTTTTGAGGTAATTAATGATAGGGGTGTTAAACTTAAACCTTATGAGATTTTAAAGGGTAAACTTTTAGGTCAACTTGACAAAATTGAGCTGGAAAAAGGTAATTATAATGAAATGTGGGAGAAACAAGTTACAATCATAAATAGTTATTTTGAAGATGAAATAGATGAATTCTTCCGGTATTTTTTGAAAGCAAAATTTACTGATAATAGAAAAACAGGACATGAATTCGATGGAGATTATCATAGGGTTATGTTTAATAATCATGTTAACAAAGTTTTAAAACTTAAACATAACCAGTTAGGAGTTAAGAATTTTCTGAAAGAAAAATATATTTATTATACTAACTTATATGCAAAGGTTTTAAGTTACTATGATGATTTAAATGAAGCACAGCAATGGGTATTTTATAACAAACTAAATGAACGGGATGGACAATTTATGCTTATTCTTTCTGCTTGTGAAATAAACGATAAGCAGGAAGCTTTAAAAATTAAAACCATCTCTTATGAAGTAGATAGAGCATTTGCATTACTTCAACTTCAAAATGGTTATGATAGTAATGCTTTTACTGAAATGGAATACAAAATTTCAAACGAAATAAGAGAAAAAGACCCTACTGAATATAGAGCAGTATTTGACAAATATATCGCTAATGAATTATCTAATACCAGAATGACGGCGGTTGGCAGGCCGTTCCGGTACAGTTATTTTAAGAATATTGGTATCAATCTGAATACTCGTTTTAAAAGGTATTTCTTTGCCCGAATTGATAAGTATCTCGCTGATAATATGAATTTAAACCTGAAGCATCCATTTAGTGATTTAGTAACTAAAACTGGTGCAAAAAGTGGATTTCATATTGAACATATTTTATCGTATAACGAAGAGAACTTAAGTTATTTTGAGGATGAAGAAGTTTTTGAAAGAGAACGAAATCGACTCGGTGGAATCTTGTTGTTAAAGGGTCGTGATAACATTTCAAGTGGAAACGAATTGTTTTCAGAAAAACTAAAAACCTATAACAACACACTTTATTGGAATGAATCATTAAGACATGATTTTTACAAATCAAAGAAGGATTTACATGATTTTATGTCAAATGAAGGCATTTCATTTGAAGCTTATAATAAATTTGGACAAGAAGAACTTGAAGCAAGACATAAACTATTATACGAACTAGTAAAAAGAATTTGGAAGTAAATGACACAACAAATCATATCAAAAGTCTGGAACTATTGCCATACTCTCAGGGATGATGGAGTAAGCTATGGAGATTACCTTACTCAACTTACTTACCTGCTTTTCCTGAAAATGGGAGATGAGTATTCCAAACCTCCTTATAAACGTGATATTGGTATTCCAAAAGAATACAACTGGGAAAGCTTAAGAAATAAATCCGGTGCCGAATTGGAAGTGCACTACATTACCATCCTAAATGAATTGGGAAAAATGAAAGGAATGTTAGGTGAGATTTTCTTCAAATCAAGAAATGAAATTTCAGACCCGGCCAAACTACACAAACTGGTTCAAATGATTGATGCAGAAACATGGGTTATGCTGGGAACCGACATAAAAGGAGACATTTACGAAGGATTACTGCAAAAAAATGCAGAAGACACTAAAAGTGGAGCAGGACAATACTTTACCCCCCGTCCGTTGATTCATGCTATGGTAGAATGCTTACAACCCCAACCCATGAAAACAATGGCTGATCCTGCCTGTGGTACTGGCGGGTTCTTTTTGGCTTATTACGATTTTATCAATAATTTTTATAAGAATTCTTTAGACAAAGACCAGCGGGAATTTTTGCGTAAAAAGACATTCAAAGGGTGGGACATTGTTTCAAATACAGTACGTTTGGGCTTAATGAACATGGTTTTACACAACATTGGTGATTTGGACGATAAAAATCCTCCAATAGTCCGAAATGACAGCCTTATTGCAGATTCCGGTGAAAGATTTGATTATGTTCTTACAAATCCACCTTTTGGCAAAAAAAGCAGCGTAACTATTACCAACGAAGATGGTACTCAAAGCAAAGAAGCACTCACTTACAACAGACAAGATTTTTGGGCAACCACTTCAAACAAACAACTTAATTTTGTACAGCATATCAGAACCATGTTAAAAATAGATGGAAAAGCTGCCGTTGTGGTTCCCGATAACGTTTTATTTGAAGGAGGAGCCGGGGAAACTGTAAGAAAAAGGTTGCTTGAAAGTTGTGATGTCCATACGTTGCTTCGTTTACCAACAGGATTATTTTATGCACAGGGAGTAAAAGCCAATGTTTTATTTTTTGACAACAAACCTGCAAGCAAAGACCATTGGACAAAGGATTTATGGATTTATGACTTGAGAACCAATAAACACTTCACGCTGAAAACAAACCCATTGAAAGATGAAGATTTAAAAGAATTTATTGATTGTTACAACCCGGCAAACAGGTTTGAAAGAAAAGAAACAGAAAGGTTTAAAAAGTACACATACGATGAGATTATTGCAAGAGACAAAACCAGCCTTGACATATTCTGGCTAAAAGATAATAGCCTGAACGATCTGGACAACCTCCCTGATCCAGATTTACTTGCTGAAGAAATTATCGAAAACATTGAAGCAGCACTAATGAGCTTTAAGGAGGTTGCTAATGGATTAAACGGTAATGGTAAAGCTTAATATGAATGCAAATGAAATAAAGGAGCTATGTATTAATGGAGCAAGATTATATTACAATTATCTTGAAGAAAAAGATGAGGGTTTTACTGTAATTCGTGTAAATAATATTGAACAGGTTAATACTTCAGATAATTTATATAATCTTCAATTATCTGGGAAATTATTTAATACTGACTTAATTGCATTTCGCTATATACCATTAAATAAAGAGTATTCTACTTTAGAAATTAAAATTAGGGAATATGATTACGACAACAACACATTAATTATTAAACCATCTTATGAATTGCCCTTTTCATTTAAGAATATTTCGAATGATGATATTGAATTGATCTCAGACCTTAAGTTTTTACTAAAAAATATAGAGAATTATTTTAAGGAAAATGGTAATAATATTAAATTACCTACGAAAGCAACCAATGAAAAAATAAAAATTACCGATTTTGATTTTTTAGAAGAATACATACCTGATGAAAATCAAAAAAGAGCTCTATTAAATATTTTTAAAAATCCCTTATCTTATATATGGGGGGCTCCTGGTACGGGAAAAACGAGAATAGTATTAGCTAATTCAATAATTAAATATATTAAGCAAGGGAAAAGGGTAGCAGTTTTTGCTGCTACAAATGTAGCACTTGAACAAGTACTTAGTGGTATTCTTGAAATAACAGATAAAGCAAATATTGATAGAAAGAATATACTTAGAGTTGGAAATCCGAGTAAAAAGTTTGCAAATAATTATCCTGAAGTATGCGAAGTTGCTGGAATTCAAAAAAAAATCAAACAAATTTCAGCACAGATTAGAATAATTGAAAATATTTTAGGTATTGATGATATCTCTAATGATAGGAAATCATTGGATAAGTTGATTTCTTTTTCCGAGGAATTAGATAGTTTAACGAAATCGCATATTCAACTAGAAAAAAAATACAATATTCAATTGTCATTGTTTAATAGCTATAAAGAATCGTATGAACAAGCAGAAAAAAAATTAGAAATTCGAAAAAAGGCTTTTAAACGCAGCGAAAATAGACTGGAAAGTTTTTCACATAGAATGATTAAATTATTTTTTAATACCCAGACTTATAGAGAAAAGCGTCACAAAAAATTATATGATGAAATACAATCACTGAGAAATGAATTAGTTGGATTAAAAACAGAACTTAAAAAATATCAAAGGAATAAAGATGATTTGCTTTATGCTTTTACAAATTACAATGAGAGAAGCTCCATAATTAAAGAGCAAATTAACCTAATTTCATTTTTTAGAAAAGAACTTGAGGCAATTTATCATACAATGTCTTTGGATAATGTTTCAACTATTATTAATAAGCTTGAAAACGAGTGGAGTATATTAAATGAAAATAATGAAATTAATGCTTCATTAAAAAAAAGTTATTCAGGAATTTCTGAATATCAACTAAAAATAAAACTAGAAGAATATCGAATACAAAAAGATAAATTCTCATCATATGATTCAAATGAACTAATAAAAAAGGTACATGTAATTGGAGCAACTCTTGATGGTTATATTGGAAGGTTTCCAGAAGCAAATTTACATGCTGACCATTATTTTATTGATGAAGCAGGATATGCTAATATTATTAAGGCTCTTTCTATTTTTGTTTATAATAAACCTGTTACGCTTTTAGGAGACCATATGCAACTTCTTCCTGTATTCCTTGTTGATGAACAGGAGATAACACCTGATAATTCTGATTTATTTGTCTGTGGTCAATCTGCTATTTTTACAGAACACCTATTCATCAATTCCAAAGATGTATGTTATTCAAATTATAAAAACAAAAATGAATTTATCCCAAATTTATCAGTTAAAAGTGACTTAAATTGTACTCATCGATTTGGAATAAATCTAGCGAAAGTTTTAGATAAGCATGTATATAAAAATAACTTTACCTCCAAAAATAAAACTGGAACAACTAACCTGTATTATATAAATGTAAAAAAATGCCCTCCTTTAATAAAATGGGATAATTCAAATGAGGTAGATGCTATTGAAAATTATTTATCTGAAATTCATAATGATGATTACTGCATTTTAACACCTTATAGAAACCAAGTTTCTTTACTTAAAGAAAGAATGCCTAACTTACATAATGAGGAGAAAATTCTAACCGTTCATAAATCACAAGGCAGGGAATGGAATACCGTTATCCTAAGTGTCTGTGATACTAGGAATAAGTTTTTAACTGATTCAACATTACAAAAATCCAGAGGTAAAAATCTTATAAACACTGCTGTAAGTAGAGCCAAAAAACAATTAATAATTGTTTGTGATTATAATTATTGGATTAACCAAGAAAATCAACTTATTACTAGTTTGCTTTCTATTGCAAAACAAATAAAACTTTGAATCCTACTTTTGTATTCTTGAAATTATTTTCTAATACTCCAAAACAGAATAGCAAGGTTACAGGATGGTAGCAGCATCTGCTTAGAGAAAACGTTACTAAATTGTAAGCGAACACTCATGCCCGTATTGCTAATGTCTGATTGACAGCTTAATTTTGCCCAAGGCATATAGTCTCCCTTTTGATTTTAACTATTGAGGGTTGTTTATTAGAATAATCTAAAATATCTGGAGTTTGGTTGGAATTTATTGAAGTTCTTTGGATTTTTTCCAATTATGTGGCAACAAATCGGCCAGGTCTAAGCTGTAATCATTATTATACCTTGGGATTTGTGTTAATACTTCAGTAAGCCACTCAAGCCTCTTTTTTATGCCATCCTGATAAAGTAAGCGACGAATTTAAAAATGAAGCCGAAAATATATTTGTCCAATTAAAAGAAGCCTATGAAGTAAATAATTTAAATAAAATTTCAGATATCCTGAATAAACTGGAAAAGGGTAGTTACTTCAAATCCGTGTCGGATATAATAACAGAAAAAGAAAAACTTATAGCATCAATTGCAACTTTAAAGGCAAAAATTAAAACTTTGGAAAGTGAAATTTTAAGTATCAAACAAAGCGATACTTATAAAACGATTAATAGTATTGATGATTGGGATTCATATTTTAGAAAGAAAAAAGAAATTTTAGAAAAAGAACTTCATAATTTGCAAATGGAAATAAAAATTAAATGACATGGAGTTAATGAGAATAGATGCACTTGGCTATTTCGGTCAGACCATGCCACCCGTTTCGGTCAAATAGTGCCACTTTAA
>CAZWGG010000231.1:0-7998 GCA_964633305.1 uncultured Bacteroidales bacterium | reverse complement strand
AAAAATAGGAGTTTTCTGGCAGGCACTATTTATATAAAATACACATTCATTGCTGAAATAACCTCTTAACATGTTGTACTTTGGTCAACTAACTCTGAAGTCTCCTTTCTTGAAAGCACCCCCACAAAATTTAAATTTTAAGTTTTTTAACAATAAATTATTTTACATTTAAAATAAACAAATATATTCGCCTCTTTTAATTTTAAACATATAATTTAAACAAACTCATAAATTTAATATTATGACAACTCAAAAATCTTTCAATATTAATGTTATTGGTCTTACTCTTGTGGCAGCCCTTGGCGGATTGCTTTTTGGTTACGACACTGCCGTTATTTCCGGGACAGTAAGTTCTTTAAATTCATTTTTTATTGAGCCTTTTGGATGGGAAGAAGCAATTGCAAATTCTCGACTTGGAATGGTAGTATCCTCCGCATTAATAGGTTGTATTATTGGCGGATTATCAGGAGGAATAGTAAGTTTAAAATTAGGAAGAAAAAAGGGACTTATTCTTGCAGCCATATTATTTTTAATCTCAGCTATTGGTTCATCTATGCCAGAAATGTTCTTTACAAAAGTAGGAACTGGAGACAATAGCTATATCATTCACTTTGTATTTTACAGGATTATTGGTGGTATTGGTGTTGGATTAGCTTCAATGCTTTCTCCCATGTATATTGCAGAAATTGCACCTGCTGATATCCGCGGGAAATTAGTTTCATGGAACCAGTTTGCCATTATTTTTGGTATGTTTGTTGTATATTTTGTGAATTATGGTATTGCTAACCAGGGAAATGAAGAATGGCTGCATACTACCGGTTGGAGATGGATGTTTGCATCAGAAACTATTCCTGCGTCACTTTTCCTTATTCTTTTATTCTTTGTACCAGAGAGCCCAAGGTATTTAGTTATTCTAAATAAACCGGAGAGCGCTTTAAAAGTACTTCAAAAACTTACCAGTTTAGATGTTGCAAAAAACACATTAAAAGAAATTAAACAAACCATAACACCTAAATCAGGAAAACTATTTTCTTTTGGTATTGCATTAATTATTATTGGTGTTTTATTATCTGTTTTCCAGCAATTTGTGGGTATAAACGTCGTATTATATTATGCTCCTGAAATATTTAAAAGTATGGGGTCAGGTACAAATACCGCTTTGTTACAAACCATTATCGTGGGAGCAATAAACCTTACTTTTACGGTTGTGGCAATTCTTACTGTTGACAAGTTCGGTAGAAAACCACTTCAAATTATTGGTGCATTAGGAATGGCTGTTTTTATGTTTAGTTTAGGGTTTTCTTTCTTCTTTGAAAGCCTTGGATTAGTAGCCTTAATTTCTATGCTAGGCTATGTAGCTTGTTTTGCTGTTTCGTGGGGACCGGTTGTTTGGGTTTTATTATCTGAAATATTCCCGAATAAAATCCGCGGACGTGCAATGGCTGTGGCAGTTGCTGCACAATGGATTTCTAACTACCTTGTATCATGGACATTTCCAATGATGGACAGAAGTAGTAAACTTATTGAATTATTTCACCATGGATTTTCCTATTGGATATATGGTTTAATGGGAATACTTGCTGCAGTGTTCATGTACAAATTTGTTCCTGAAACCAAACAAAAAACACTTGAAGAATTAGAATCATTCTGGAAAAAATAAATTAGGATAAAGTATATAACATTAAAATACAGTTAATTGAAATTCTTTTCTTACTGTAAAAACAGATAACGAAATTGAGCTACTACCCTATTTATTTACAAGTGAGTTAGTAAACAATTACTTTTTAATAATTCTTGTCTGGGTGAGTAACCAGAATCTATGAACTTGATATTATCGGTTACCTGCTTAGACCCATTTCGTGCAAACATTTCTAACAGGCAATAAATAAAGCTTTTCTATATTCAACATTGGATATTACAAATTTTATTTGTAAATTGCAACAATTTTAATATACAACAATTTATTATTACAACCTTTTTAATTATGAATAAAACTGATGATCAAATAATTAAAAAATTCAGGGAAATTTTACGCCGGCTCGAACGGGAAATTTATATTCAGAGTAACGAATCATGCTGTTGCGGTAATGGTATAACCCTTGCTCAATGTCATACACTTTTAGAAATTGAGAGTAAAAAAAAGGAATCGGTTTCGGAACTGGCAAAATCCCTGGGCCTTGACAAAAGTACGATAAGCCGGACAATAGACGGACTCGTAAATATTGGATTGGTTGACCGTAAAATTCCGGCAGAAAACAGGCGTATGTCAATATTAAGCCTGACAAAAGAAGGTGAAGAGGTTTGTTGTTCAATTAATGGAAATAACGATAAGTACTATTATGAGGTGCTGTCTGTGCTTACCGGCCCGGAAAAAAAAGAGTTGATAAGCTTATTTGAAAAGATAACCGGGAGAATGGTCCAGTTGCGCTCCACATGTGACTCTTCAAATAAAGATTAGAATATAGTTTATACTTTTTTTATAAAAGTTACAAGAAAGTTGCTAATAAGCAATATCTAAGTATATAGAAAGTACAAAACGAATACTGATTAAGAATGTTTAAAAAGAAATTGACTGATTCAAACCTAAACCAGTTAGTACGGCTGGCATTACCGGTAATTGCGACTTCATTCTTGTCAATGTCCTATAATTTTATTAACATATTTTTTGTAGGAAAGCTTGGCAGTGATGCAGTTGCAGCAGTTGGATCAGCAGGCTTTTTCATGCATTTAAGCTGGGGTATATCTACCTTACTTACAGTAGGTGCCGGAATTAAAGTATCACATAGTATAGGCGAAAAAGACTTATCACTAACCAGAAGTTATATTCGAAGCGGGATGCAAGCCTTAATTATTGTAGCTTTGATTTACTATTTACTGTTAGCTTTTTCCAGAAATTTTCTGATACGCATTGTTGGAATAAATAACCCCGAAATTGAACAATCAGCATCCAGTTATTTGCTTTTGGTTGGATTAAGTATACTATTCTCATTTCAAAATTTGTTTTTCACCAGCATTTTTATTGGATACGGAGACAGCCGGTCGCCATTTGTGGTTAATACAATTACATTCATACTAAATATAATATTAGATCCTTTGTTGATTTTTGTGGCCGAATTGGGTATCAACGGGGCTGCCATTGCAACTATCCTATCACAGTCATTGGCAACAGTATTATTTTACAAAAAACTATATCAAATCGAAGAATTACGCCTAAATGGGGTTACTTTCAAGTTGACCCTTCTCAAAAATATAGCTAAAATGGGAATAAGCCCCACCATTCAAAGGGTATCTTTTACCGTTATTGCTATTATAATGGCCCGTATTATAAGTAACTGGGGGGCAACAGCTATTGCCGTACAGAAAGTTGGAATTCAAATTGAAGCTATCTCTTACATGACTGCGGGAGGATTTATGTCTGCCCTGTCATCTATCTCAGGAAAAGCTTATGGGGCAAAAGATTATAAAAAACAATGGAAAACCTTCCGTTCGGGAATTTTTCTGGCTTTTGTTACCGGACTCATTGCTTCCATTATTTTAGTTATTTTTCCTAAAGCTTTGTTTTCCATTTTTTTAGATGATAAAGAGAGCATTTCCATGGGAAGCGAATACCTGAGGATCATTGGATTTTCTCAACTTTTTATGTGTATGGAGCTTATGGCTACCGGGGCCTTCTTTGGTTGGGGAAGGACTAATATCCATGCTATTACGGGAATATCAGTTACTGGCCTCAGAATACCCATGGCCATGGCATTCATTCATTTCTGGAAGTACTCTTTGTCCTCTGTATGGTGGAGCATTAGTATAAGCAGCATTGCAAAAGGTATTTTACTGGTACTGCTTTATATCATTCTTTTTAGATTATTTGCAAAAAAACACAATCAATTGAGATATGAAAAAGGCATGTTTCGCTCATAACCAAAAACTTAATGAGCAAAATCAACAGGTGGAGTGCATGCAAACATCCACAAACCTCACTACGGCAAAAAAGAACAGGAGCATATTTAAATTGGGGCCGGGAAAGTTAAAAGGAAATCTTTGGCTTGACAGTTTATTTGGAATTGAAAAGGAGAACATTAGGGTGGATAAAGACGGAAATTTATCTCAAACCATGCATCCTAAAATATTTGGAGATAAATTAAAACATCCGTACATAACCACTGATTTCTCCGAAAGCCAGATAGAAATGAAAACTCCGCCATTGCCTGATATAAAGCAGGCAATTGGGTTCCTGGAAACCATTCACGACATTATTAGCCTTGAATTAACAGATGAATACTTATGGCCACAGAGTATGCCCCCAATTTTACCTGATGATACACAAATACCTATTGCCAAATACAACGAAGAGGGAAAAGAAGCACAGAAATATCGGGAGCTTTTGGCCAAAAAATACGGGCCAAAGAACCAGTTGTTTTCAGGAATCCATTTCAATATTTCTTTCGGTGAAAAATTGTTAACTACACTTTATCTCCAAAACAATACATCGCTAACTTACAAAGAGTTCAAAGATGAAATCTATATGAAAACAACACGCCAACTCCTACGGTTAAGATGGCTGTATGTTTTACTTTATGGTAATAGTCCGGTGGTTGATTCGTCTTTGGAGCTTAAATGCAAACAATCTCCTTTTAGCATAGACAAACATGTTATCGGCCTCTCAATTCGTAACAGTTGCTTCGGTTATCAGAATATAGGTGAGTTATACCCTGACTACCGCTCGGCACGAAACTTAAAGCAAAGCATTGACCGAATGGTGAAGGAAGGAAAGCTTTCATCTTCAAAAGAGCTATACTCAATGATACGGCCAAAATTCGTTGAAGACCCCGAACATATTTCATATATTGAAATCCGGCTTATTGATATTGATCCTTTATCTAAAACAGGCATTACTAAAGAAGCATTGTATTTTTTACATGTGCTCGCGCTTTACGGTTTACTTACGGAAGAACCTGGTATTTTTGATGCAACAGCCCAATCTTATGCAAACAATTATCATGGATACATTGCCCTTTACGGAATTCATCAGGATCCCTTTGTATATGATCAAAAAGAAGGATATATAAATGTTTTGCCTAAAGCAAAAGAACATATCCGAAAAATGGGCTCTTTGCTTCAAAAACTTTCGGTAAATGAAGAAGAATACATGAATACCCGGGAACATGCATTAAAATTAATTGAAAATCCTAAAAACAGGGGCGTATATGATGTTCTCGACGGAATTTTGAAAATGGGGTATATTCCTTTTCATATAGATAAGGCCCGTGGTTATTTAAAGGAAAGCCAACAAAATAATTACCGTTTTGTCGGATTGGAAGATATGGAACTATCAACACAATTACTGCTCCGTGAAGCTGTAAAACGGGGAATTTCTTTCGATATACTTGACAGAAAAGAAAATTTCATCAAGCTATATCAAAACGGAAATACACAATATATTAAGCAGGCAACCAGGACTTCACTTGATAATTATGCAAGCATCCTCGCTATGGAAAATAAACTGGTAACTAAAAAAATACTTAAAGAAGCCGGAATAAGAGTCCCCAAAGGACAGGAATATTCCCAAATAGAAAAGGCAAAATCCGATTTCTTATTTTATAAAGGAAAAGCTGTGGTTATAAAACCCAATCATACAAATTTTGGTATTGGTATTACCATTTTAAAAGAAAATTTTGATGAACAGGTTTTTCACAGGGCTGTTGATATTGCTTTTGAACACGGCTCAACCATACTTATAGAGGAGTTTATTGAAGGTAAAGAATTCCGGTTTTTTGTTATCGATGATGAGGTAGCCGGCGTATTACATCGTGTTCCGGCTAACGTAACAGGCAATGGTATACAATCAATCAGGGAATTAGTACATATTAAGAACCAAGACCCGCTTCGTGGAAAAGGTTACCGCACACCTTTAGAAAAAATTCAGATGGGCGAAGCCGAGGCTATGTACTTAAATTCACAACGAAAAGATTTCGATTATATACCTGCCCTCGGGGAAATTGTATTTCTTCGGGAAAATTCTAACATTAGCACCGGTGGCGACAGCATTGATTTTACAGATGATATACCCATTTCATATAAACAGGTTGCCATAAAATCAGCTTCGGCCCTTAACGTTAAAATAACAGGTTTGGATATGATAATCCAGGATCATACACAAAATGCAACCCTGAATAATTATGCCGTAATTGAGTTAAACTTTAATCCTGCTATTCATATACACTGCCATCCTTTTAAAGGAAAGAACAGGAAATTGAATGAGAAATTATTGGATGCATTAGGGTATAAAGTCGAGAACTTCTCAATTAGCAATGTATAATTCTATTGAAGTGTTATTTCAAAGTGACGATTTAAAGAAAGGAACAATAAATGGACATGAAGTTAATAAAATATTATTTTTGTATTTATTTTTAAGAATATTGTATAAAATATTTTATTTGTTTAAACTAGTAGCCAAAATTCAAATAATACCCAAACCAAAATAAATAACCTATAAAATGGAAAAAGAAATATCTACAAAAAATACAAAAAATGAAATTTTAAAAGCCTATGAAGAGCTTCTTAAAAAGGCAAAAATAAAAGAACAGGAAGCATTTATCAAAGAACTCACTACCAAGACTAATACAGCAGAATCGACAGTAAAAGATATAGCTATAAAAGCACTGGAAAGTTCTTCAAAAAACAGGGTATACCAACTTGATATTGAAAAACGGGAAAAAGAAAATGTCAATTAGTAAGTCGCATATTGATGATGAAATATACAGTAATAAGTTTTAAAAACAACAGGTATAAATTAAAAAGAAGAGAACCTAGCAGAATTAAAATTTACCAAGCCAATATTCCGGAAGCATAATCATCCAACAAAGGGCATCTTAAATCTATATGAATATAATAACTTATATATGAAGGTGCCATAAAAACATAGTCAGCCCACGAATAGCGAGTTCCACTCTTTGAGCAACTAATACCATGTCCAAGAAAGCCACCAGAAAAATCAGGATCATCATAATCTGAAGTATAAATATATGAACTAACAGGATGATATCCATCACTAACATCACCATCACGGGCAACAAAAACACGTATATACATAAAGGGCTTATTAAGGTGAAAAGTATACGATACTGAATGTGGACTACCATCATCATTAGTTAAATTACGATAAATAGTACCAGTATAACCAAAACTTGAAATTGCAGTACTTACAACAAATACTAAAAGAATAAGAACTTTTTTCATAAAATTAATAATTTAAGATTAATAATATTAAGGTTGATAATTCATGCGGGTTCTCTTCCTATTTATTTTTGTTTAATTAATTTCAATATAAAGAAAAATATTAAAAATAAAATACCGCTTTAAGGTAAAAAAGAATTTTCAGCTTTAAGTACATTCAAAAGTTGAAAGTAATGGCCAGTTGATCCTTTTGAGTGTTCTTCAATTATTTTAAGATGTAAAGTATGTTTTCCTTTGCCTAAATCTCTGCCGAGTAAGTAAAAAATAGTAGCAGGGCCCCAGGTTTGTGTCCAGTAAGCATCAAATATAGTGTCTTTCACATTATCGATCCAAACCTTAGCTTTTCCCCTGTTTGTATCAAAAAATCTTGAATATTGCACAGCAATAGCGTCCCCTTCCACTTCAAAAACAATTTCAGCGCCGGGCACATCGGCGCTCCATCCTTCTTTTGAAGCCGTCCAGCCATTATTGAATACAGGTGTTAATGTTAAAGCATTATATCGTGTCGTGTTGGCAAATAAACCGGTTGTTAAAGGAAGAGGCAGGTCGGTATTTGTTGCAGGAATATTTTTATCGGAAAGGAGTTTCTGGTATATTTTGTTAAGTTCATCTGTAACAAATTGGGCGATGTATTTCATGCCTATATCCAAAGGATGCAATCCGTCAGTAAAAATGCTGTGAATAGGTACACCATCTCTTGCCACCTGGGTACCAATAAGATCAGCAAAACTTACCAATGGTATTTTATAATGTTGAGCCACCGGAATA
>CAZWGG010000230.1:0-8001 GCA_964633305.1 uncultured Bacteroidales bacterium | reverse complement strand
TAATCAGAATATCACATTAAAAACAGGTATTATATCTACTTATCATGATTTTAATCCGGGGAAAATTGATGGCAAAAATGATACTCTTACCTTTGATTTTAAAATGCCCGGTAATAATGCTCTTGAACATGCTGTCTATATTAGTAGTGACCATAAAATAACTCCGAAACTCACACTTACTTATGGTTTGAGATATGTGCTTTTTCAAAATATAGGCAAAGCAACTGTATATAAACTTAACTTGGAATATTATACAACAGATACGCTTACTTACCCTAAAGGGAAAATTTATAACTATTACCAAAGTTTAGAACCACGATTAGGATTAACCTACATGCTCAGTGAAAATAGTTCGGTAAAACTTGGATACAATAAAACAAGCCAATTTGTTCATATAGCTTCCAATTCTTCAACAAGTTCAATACTTGATTTATGGGTTGGATCAGGAGTAAACATTAAACCTCAATTTGGCGATTTATACAGTGCAGGTTATTTTAGAAATTTTATCAACAACAAAATTGAAGCTTCTGTTGAAGTGTATTATAAGAGAATGAAAAACCAAATTGAATTTCGTGAATTTGCCACACCGCAATTTAACCCGCGTATGGATGAAGATTTCCGTTTTGGGAAAGGGAGGTCTTATGGAATAGAAGTTCTGGTAAAGAAAAACGAGGGAAAATTAACAGGATGGATAGGGTATACACTTTCAAAAACCGAACTCAAGATAGAGGATATCCAGGAAAAAGACTGGTTTACATCATCTTTTGATCGTACCCATGATCTTACATTTGTGGGTATTTATAGTCTTTCGAAACGATTTACCTTATCGGCAAATTTTCTTCTTAAATCGGGCAGGCCTTTTACATCTCCTGTTGCCAGGTATGAATACTATGGTGCAGTATTTCCATACTATCCGAAAAGAAATAACGATAGAATGCCATTGTATCACAGGCTTGATCTATCAGTGAGCATGAAATCCAAGGATAAACCGGGACGACTGTTACACCATGAATATGTTTTATCAATATTTGACGTTTACAACAAGGTGAACCCTATAGCAATATATTTTAATCCGGATGAAGAAAATGAAAATGTGACACATGCATACAAAAACAATTTCTTGGGGTTTATGCCATCATTTACCTGGAATTTTTATTTCTAATAATCTTTAAATTCTAAAGCAATGAAGAACATAATATATATTATACTTATTTCAAATTTATTAATTTCTTGTTTTAAAACTGAGGAAATAATAACATGGGATATCGAAGAACATTCTGATATGCTTACTGTTGAAAGCATTATTACCAATGAATTTGAAGTGCAAACGGTAAAATTAGTCCTTTCAAACTCTTATTTTGACACCAGTGCGGTTAGAAGTGTAAATAATGCATCTGTGGTTGTTGATGACGGAACCAACTCAATAAATTTTTATGAAAGTAATGAAACCCCGGGATTATATGAGTCGGAATACCCATTTGCATGCGAGGAGTTGAAAACTTATACGTTAACCATAACAACTCAAGAACCCATATATGGAATGACCGAATATACAGCTACTTCTCAAATGCCTGACGGTCTTGAAATGGACTCAATTGAATGTGATATTTATAAGATGCCTGAGTTCGATTTTGAAGAAGAAGAGGATACTACATTACTAATTATTTTTTATTTTGGAGAACAACCTTTGCAAGCGGAAAATTATTATTTTACCAAAACATTCATTAATGGTAAGCCTATTGAAACAAATCCCAAAGAATACGATTATTTTACCACTTCGTTTGAAAATGCAGGATATACGAATATTTACGGTTGCCAAAAAAATGTTATACAAGATGATACCGTTACGTTTATTTTATATACTGTCGAGCGACAATATTTCAAATACATGGAGGCATTACATAAGATAGATGAAACAGGAAACCCAATGAATTTATCGGGCCCACCGGCTAATGCAGAAGGAAATATAAACAATGGCGCCGGACTTGGATATTTCCTTGCCGCTTATGTCTCAGAAAAAACCAGCTTGGCCATTGATAAAAGATAATCTTTGTATGTCCGAATAGATTTGTCATTAGCCAGGAAGGTTAAATGATATGTCCATTTGGACACTTTTATAGGCAAAATGGTATTTGGGATACTACAGTTTAAAGGAGACCCCGGTATTTCAATACGGAACATCTTGTTTTATCGGCCAACCCGCTGATATAAAAAAAGGTGAATATGCAGTATTTGGAAGTAATTCATCAGGCAGCACCCACGAACTAATTTATAACCTGGCGTGGTTCGAAAAAAACAGCTAAAAAAAGTATGGCTTTCTAATGATGCTGTTCTTAACAATTTTAACAAAAACTATAATCAATTTACAGTTTATTATGGTCATTGGGATGACGATAAATATACGTATGAAAGCTATAAGGTCGGAGAATGCATTTCCTGATCAATTGGAAGTAATAGTCATAATTTTGTGGTGGAATATAGTCATGGCGGTTCAGATTCGGCCTATCTGTATCCACGCAAGGAACAAAATGGATTTAATATAAAACATTTAACAGGACGTACATTTTTGGTAACCAGAGACCTGGCAGTACCCGAATATTATAGTACCTACGGAAGTCCTATTCCCGAAATTCAGCTTATTAGCGAAATTGTTAAAGAAATAATGGTGTTTAACATTCCAAAATATGGTGATCCTGATGGTGAAACTGTTGTTATTGCCCTTGAAGAAAAGATCGTTAAAGATATTCTTGTTATTGAAAAAGAGAAAAATTATAAACTCAGTGGCAAAACCGGTGGAGGGGAAATTTCAAATAATAAGTACATAATGTGGTTGGTTGGTTATCTTGAAAAAGAATAGAAAGTGTATCTTTATGCTATGAAGTTTATTACTGAAAACTATGAAAAAACAAGCCGAGCCAGGTATGAAATTACAAAAAATATTTTGCAGGAATTAATGTTAATTGAATGATGGATAAACTTGTTTTATTATACAATAAATTGAAAGAAGCCTATTCAGACAAGAATTTAAATAAAATTACTGCTAAGATCATTGAGTTATATAAACTGAAGTTCTATAATGAAATAAGGCAGATTTGTAAATTAGTAGCTGATTTTATAAATATTGACAGTAAAAATACTAGCAAGTGTTTTACAACACTTGTAATGGTTTACCATCCCGATAAAGGGAATTATTACCGGAATGAAATAGAAAAGATATACCGAAATGGAAATTATGAAGAGTTAAACCAATTCTCACATATCTTGTTGGTACAGGATATTGAAAATGTATTTGAACTAGCCGGTATAGATGAGGATTGTGATTTTATTCCTGAATATGAATGGGAATATGAAACCGATGGGTTCAGATATTTTTCAGATACAGAAACGGATTTGATTGAGCAGGAACAAGAAGAATACGAACCTCTGGTTTCAGCTTCAGATAACTCATTTTATAATGCTGTTAAAAGAAAAATATATGGAAACTCAAATATGGAAATGCCTTCATATTATCTGGAAGATTTTGATGAGATAGATATGGCCGAATACGAAATCAATAACCTTGATGGAATTAGTTATTGTATACACGCTACAAATATCAACTTATCAAGAAATCAGATTAATGACATATCAGAACTCAGTGGTTTAAAGCAATTGGAAGAGTTATATTTATCTGAAAATAACATTAGTATTATCGATGCCCTTTATAGCCTCAAAAAGCTAAGAATTGTTGATATATCCTATAACAACATTGACGATTTAACTCCTATAATTAATTTGGATAACCTGGAGTATGTAAATATTGTTGGAAACCAAGTTCCGGAAGACCAGGTAGAAACACTAAAAGCTAATGGGGCCATTTTAGTATATTAGTGGTCACCTTGTTGAATCTTTTGTTATCCTTTTTTATTCGAATTTTTTTTAATAAAATGTTGAAAGTTATCACTAAAATGTTGGTTGAACCATTCATCAATTATAGATTTTCTGAAACGCCATTCCTTTCCTAGTTTTGCGGCTGGAATCTTTCCCTTTTGCGCCCAAAGATAAATAGTTTGAGGTTTCATTTTCAAATACTTGGCAACTTCTTCAAGTGTCATAATATCATCCATCATAATTACTTTTCAAGAATATTTATTATTTCTGTAGTATCGATTGTTCTGGTTTCAATACTATCAGGTAATGCAATATATGTATTATTCACTTCTATTTTATTTTCGGGACTTGTCAATTGTCCTATTGAATAAATTATTGCCGTATAAAAATTTCCTTTATACTTTCTAAATAATTTAAAATTTTCACCCTTATCACTTAGAAATGGCCTTAGGTTCCAGGCTAGCTGAATGCTTACCAAGGCAAAAATAACAATCCATACCCTAAATATTGTTACCCCAATTTTTGGGTAAATATCTTTTTTCTCACATGCGAATTTTAATAATTCAATAATGGTCTTCATTCCAAATATGCCGGAGAAAACAAATATAGCAACGTGCAACAGTTGAAGGAAATAGTAGTTGTTTCCCGTAAATAAGAAAAATATAACTATTGGAGTAAAGGACAGGGTAATAGTTAAAATAAGTATAAAACCGCTTAATACAATCATTATCATCTGCAGAAAATTCATTCGTGATCCTAAAACCAGTTGAATGATATAAAATGAAGGAAAACATATTAAAAAAGTGGATAAAAAAAGGAATGTAACTTTTATCCCCGATACAAATGATTGAAGTAAGCTATGATAACTTCCCATTACAAACCCATAAATAAAAGCAAATATTGAAATTATGATAATTTGCCTTAAAATGAATTTATACGCTTCATGGTTGTCTAAATTTTCAAAATGAGCTTCTTTATTTAGGAAAACTTTAAAAACATCTTTAAAATATTTCATAGTTTTATATTTTGATTTTTATTACCAAATATAATAATTTTTTATTATATATTACTATTTGTTGTTGTTTATTAAAATAATTAATTGTGTGTTTACTTCTCAAGAAACACAAAAACAGATTCTCTAGTCTAAAAATTCAAAGGAATAAGTGCAAATGAAAAGAGCATTAAAGCGCTTTCAGTAATTTATTTTTTGTTGATTTATCCAAATCTTCATAAAACGAGTTCATAATTTCGGAAAGTTCTTTCAGCTCTTTTGTATTACAGGCATGCAGCCTGTCGTGCCCGCGTTTGTCAAATTTACTAACAACGTAACTTATGGTAAGCATAGAAGTATCAATGGCAGGTTGATAGGCCGGTTCTTTAATATTTTGGGTCACGGTTTCCGAAAGTATACCGGTTTCCTGTAACTCATAAATAATATCTCTCACTACCCTTATCGGGACATCAAGCGTATCAGCAATCTCACTGGCTGTCATAGGCGGTATTGTCTTTGTAAAATTCATTACTATTTGATGCGTGATCAACAAGGCAAGCAGCCGTTTATTATAATTGCTAATATGTAATGTATCGGTTTCAAATTCATAGCTATCAACATTTTGGTAGGCAAATGCCACTTCTGCGCCAAATAATACAATTAGCCAACTATATTGTAACCATATTAAAAACAAAGGTAAGGCAGCGAAACTTCCGTATATGGCACCATACCCTGATAGTAAAGATTGAAAATTAACATAGGCCCATTGAAGTATATGAAACATAGTACCTGCAATTACACCTCCAATGAATGCTGCGCCGAATTTAACCTTGGTATTGGGCAATACAATATATAATAAAGTAAACACAAACCATATTATTGAAAAAGACAAAAACCAAACGATAAAGCGGATAACCGGCCCGATATACGAAATAATAAAAGTATTATGAAAATAGTCATTAACCTGGGATACTGTAAATCCACTTGATACAAAAACAAGTATCGGGGCAATTACCACCAATGAAATATAATCGCTTATCTTTCTTGAAAATCCCCGTGACTTTTTAATTTGCCAGATGTTGTTGAATGAGCTTTCAATATTACCAAGAACCTTCATAACAGACCATATTAAAATAACCAAACCGGTCCCGGCTATGTAACTTCCTTTAATTCTTCCCAACATTCTATCGGCAAAGGTCATTATCTCTTTTAGTACGGCTTCGTTTCCCGAAAGATTTTGTTTTAACATATTTTCTAACACCGTATCAAAACCGAACCCTTTGGCAATTCCAAATGCCATTGCTAAAATAGGAACAATGGATAACAGGGTATAGAAAGTTAATGCCGAGGCCCTCACCTGAACTTTATCCTCTGCAAAACCACGGATAGAAAGCATCAAAATACGAAGTTGCTTTATTACTATTTTCCATACTTTGTGCTTATCTTTTAATGAAATATGCCAAATATCTTTTTCGAAAAAATCACGAATCTTTTTTAGCATGGTTGAATATTTTCAGAAATTTTAAATTGTTAATAATCTAATTTTGAAATGTACGATAAAATTATTTATTTTATTATTACGTTAATCGATTAAATTAGTTCTTTTTAATGTCAGGTTCCGATCTTCAAGAAAAAAGGATTCTTATTGT
Source organism: uncultured Bacteroidales bacterium (assembly GCA_964633305.1). Lineage (GTDB taxonomy): Bacteria > Bacteroidota > Bacteroidia > Bacteroidales > UBA10428 > CAZWGG01. The sequence continues at coordinate 1,491 of CAZWGG010000230.1, read as the reverse complement.
TGAGGATGATGATATGAATTTCATCTACCTAAACCAGATTTTTAAATCGGAAAGTGTTGCTATAAAACGGGTAAAGTCGGGATATGATGCTATTCAGACCATTCTAAATGACTCTCGGTTTGATTTGATTTTAATGGATATAAAATTACCTGATATTGACGGGATTAGGGTTACCCAGGAAATCAGAAAGCATTTTCCCGGTATCCCAATTATTGCACAAACTGCCGACAGGGATGAACACGGAAAAATAGAGATTTTAGAAGCAGGTTGTTCCGATATTATTCTTAAGCCCTTCAAGAAGGACGATTTTCTCAGAATTATTTACAAATACATTTTTTAGATACTATAATAAGATATTTACTCAAAATAATTAGAAAATAAAATTCTGAAAACTCATTTTTTTTAAGATATTTTCTTAATTTGCGTAAAATTATTTGTCATAGTTAATTTTAAATATCATGATAAAAGCTAAGAAATTAACAAAGATTTTTAGAACCGATGAAGTTGAAACAACAGCATTAAATAATATTGATCTTGAAATTTCTGAAAAAGAATTTGTTGCAGTGATGGGACCTTCCGGATGCGGAAAATCTACTCTATTAAATATTCTTGGATTATTAGACAATCCTTCGGGGGGCCAATATTATTTTCTTGATCACGAAGTATCTAAATATAAAGAAAGGCAACGTACTAACCTGCGTAAAGGTAATATAGGATTCATCTTTCAAAGCTTTAACCTTATTGATGAACTAAATGTTTATGAAAATGTGGAACTGCCTTTATTATATTTGCGGGTTAAATCAAGTGAAAGAAAAAACCTTGTTAATGATGTTCTTGAGCGAATGCAGATCGCTCATAGAAAAAAACATTTTCCCCAACAATTATCTGGAGGACAGCAACAACGTGTGGCCGTTGCACGGGCGGTCGTGGCAAACCCTAAACTAATACTTGCTGATGAACCAACCGGAAATCTCGATTCCAAAAATGGTGAAGAAGTTATGAACCTGCTTAATGAGCTTAATGAGCAGGGAACAACCATAGTTATGGTTACTCATTCACCCGCTCATGCAGAAAAAGCTCATCGAATTGTTCATTTGTTTGACGGACATATTGTTACTGAAAATATTAAAGAAGAATTTCATGTTTAAATTAAAATTTTTTTAATTTTTTCCATATAAGAGAATAAAAAGTCTATAAATACGAGAGTTTTATTTTTACGTATTTTTTCATTGAAATATATTTTAAGGACTTATAATAACAAGCATGATAATAATCTTCATTGCGACTTCTACCTGCATGTTTTGTAAAATACTTTGGCGAGTGTCAGTCTTTTTACGAATAAAATCATTAACTAATGAAAAAGATTTCAATAGCTATTGATGGGTATTCATTAACTGCTGAGTTATATGAGACACCAACAGCCGATGCTATTTATAAATATCTTCCTCTGACAGGAAGGGCAAATTTGTGGGGTGACGAAATTTATTTTAA
>CAZWGG010000229.1:0-8024 GCA_964633305.1 uncultured Bacteroidales bacterium | reverse complement strand
GGTAACCTATTCCGATAATACAACAACTACGTTTACCCAAAGCATAAGTGACTGGTGCTCACCACAGAATTATTCCGGAGAATCAAAAGCTGTAACCATGTCTTACCGCAACAGGTATGACGGCTCAAACCAAAGCCTGACGTGCAATTTATATGGTTATTCGTTTAGCCTCGCAAGTTCCAAAACTGTGAGCAGCATTACGCTTCCCAATAATTCAGGGGTAAAGGTACTGGCGATTACATTGGTACCTTAATTTTTTTTCATACAAATACTAAACTGTTTTCTTGTTAGGGTTAGTATTTTTATTTATAAGAGGGTGTCTCAAAAGTATTGTTTTGTTTAAGTTTTCTCTAAGCTTTTGAGTCTCCTCTTTATATATAACTCTTAACAATTTTGGATAAAATTAAAAGCAACAAATTATATCACTGGTATCCGCTGATTACCTAAAATCCGAAAGTTACTCTGTAAACTTCTTTGGTTTCAGCATACTTAATGACAAGGAACCAAGAAAAACTACATAAGAACCTCCGTTGCTATTTTCCATTTTAAGAAAAAAATAAAAATCCAGAATACTTGTCACCCTTTTTACATTCTTATTTGTCTTTATTAAGCCTATAAAAAGTAAAAGGATTGAAAAATATAAAAAGGTCTAAAAAAACTTTATATTATGAACAAATCGGATGCAATGATGGAGCTTTTTGAAGTAAACTTATTATCAAATTTATAACTGTTATGGATGAAGACTTTTTAACCTTAATTATCAGCTATTTAAAAAGAAATTGTACGGTTGAAGAAAAAGATAAAATAAGTAAGTTGTTGGAAGGAAGTAAAGAAAACAAACGTACTTTTGATGAAATGTGCGATATTTGGTATGCTGCAAAATTGGCTGATAATACTTCAGAATTTGATGCTATCTCTGCGCTGAAAGCAGTTAAATCAAGGATAGTAACTGGAAAGAAGGTGAAAATTGAACCTGTCCATAAAACACTCATTTACAAATTGTTCAGAATTGCTGCTGTTTTTCTTTTGGCTTTTATTCTTGGAATTTCAAGTATTCTATTCTTTGGTAAATACGCTAAGCATAAAGGTGAATTGACCACAATAACTGCTCCCATTGGTTCAAAAACTACTATGACATTGCCTGATGGAACCAGGATATGGCTCAATGCAGGAAGTACCTTAAAATATACGGAACAATTCAATAGACAAAAGCGTGAAGTTAATCTTGAGGGCGAAGCTTATTTTGATGTTGCAAAAAATCCAAAATTGCCATTTACAGTGGAGGCAGCAGACATTAAAATTAAAGCCATCGGAACAGCATTCAATGTAAAAGCCTATCCGGAAGAAAAACGAGTAGAAACAACCCTGGTAAAGGGCTTGGTTGAAATTGAAAGAACAGGATCAAAAGATCGGATATTATTAAAGCCAAACCAAAAAATTACTTTTTTCAATGTATCATTAAAAAGCAATGCACAAACAAATAGAACATATACTTCTAACCACGATGAAAATTCCCGGTTAAGTGGAATTACTGGTAAAGATGTAAAACTCAACAAAGAAATTAATACAGAAAAAGAAACCTGTTGGAAAGAAGGCAAATTGATTTTCGATCGTGAACCTTTAATAAATCTTGTAACTAAGCTTGAAAGAAGGTATGATGTCCATTTTACGTTTGCCAGCGAAAAATTAAAAAGTTACAGATATACGGGTACTTTTGATGATGTTTCCCTTGAACAGATTATGAATGCAATGAGGTTATCCTCACCCCTTGATTATGTAATCAAAGAAAAGCAGGTTAAATTAATGGAAAAAAAAACTAATACTAATATAAACTAATTCAAACTTAAACTTTATAAACCATGCAAACAAAATAGTCTAAAAAAAATGGGAAACACAAGGTGTGTCTCCCATAAATACTAATTTTTGAATCGACGAATGTAAGCACATTAAACCGTTTTGCATTCATCGAAACGTCAAATTTTAACCTTACCAAAATTATGAAAAAACATTTTATTTTAAATCTATTAATGCTGGTTTCAATAACAGGCATTATTTTAACTTCTTGTTCTAAAGAAGATGAAACAGTAGTCGTACAAAAAAATGAAACAGAAATTTCACAGAACAATCTTTCAAGACTAAAATCTCTTCCGGCTTATAATGATAACAGGGTAGCCTATTATGCATTCGATGCCACACCAGTTGATCAGGGTAAGCTACGCCTTACCGATTTCACCGATAATGCCAATATAATTGTAGTGTTTGAAGGAACCTTGTGGGAACTGGCGGATTCGGCTCATTATGGAAGCTCTTCTGCTTACATATTGAACATTAATGGAGGACCTTATAGCTACTATGGACAAATTTTAAATGACATACAGACATTGCGCCAAAGAGGTGTTAAAGTTTTGATGAATGTTGATGATGCAGCATCATGGAGCACATCGACGCCTTTTACTACATGGAATGGAATACCCTATAACTATCAGCAATTTGCCTCCTTTGTTTATAATTGTGTCATTTCAGCAGGCTTTGACGGTATTTCTCTCGATGTAGAGCATGGCGCAACAGATAACTCTTATTATAGAAATTTAATAACAGAACTGGGAAGCTATTTTGGCCCCTTGTCTTCTAATCCTACTACCCTGATTTATACAGGGGCTTTCTATTCCGGTGGGGCGCCAGGCCCAATTTTCAGGGAACCTGGTTTGAGCCAGTATTTAAATTTTGTAATGGATATGGCCTATTTCCAGAATAATACCACACGGTTCAATTATTGGGCCAATACGTTGGGCAACTCAAAAGTTATGATTGGAATGTCTCACCAGTATAATAGCTTAAGTAGTGCTATTACCCATGCCGAATGGCATCCTAATCCCGATAAAGCCGGTATCATGGTGTTTGCAGGAAACGTAAATAAAAATTATACCGATGGAATCTTCGCAGCATTAAGTGGTGGATGTATGCCTACCACTTTAACTCCTTATGTAAATGTTAACAATGGCGATTGGCAACAAACAAATACGGCCTCTTTAGATGCAGGTGGAACTGTAGTGCTCGGACCCGGACCTAATACCGGTACATGGAACTGGACAGGTCCAAATAACTACACTGCCTCAGTTCGTGAAATAACTATTAGTAACATTCAGACCAGCCAGGCCGGAATTTATGTCGCTACCAATACAAATGACTGCGGGGCACAAAGCAGTATAAGCTTCACTATCACCGTTAATGGTGGCGGAGGCTTAAGCGGAAACTACAGGATTGTTAACCGCAACAGTGGAAAATGCCTCATACCTCGTAATGGATCAAGTGCCAATGCTACCAATATAGTCCAATACACAATAGGTAACAATAACTATGAAGTATGGACTATAACTGAAATCAGTTCGGGCGTTTATAACATTATTAATGTTGACAACGGTAAGTATGCCGATATCTATGGCGCATCTACAAGTGCAGGGGCACGAAATATTATCTGGCCCGGTCATGGTGGCGACAATCAAAAATGGAACATTATTGACCAGGGTGACGGTTATTATCATATAGTTAATGTGAATAGCGGATTGTTTCTTGATATTGAAGGAGCTTCAACTTCCAACAATGCCAGAAATGTTCAACAGCAGAAAAATAGCGGATTTAATCAGGATTGGTCTTTTGTTGCTGAGTGATAAAATAATTGTTTATTAAATGTAAACCTATAAAATTGAAACTTTAAAAACTATGCAAACTAAATAATCAAAAAAACAAATTAAAAAAAAACGGGAAACACAAGGTGTATCTCCCGTAAATAGTAATTCTTAAATCGATGAATACAAGTACGTTGGTGCGTGACTCATTCGTCGAAATAATAAACTTTAAACTAATCAAAAATATGAAAAATTTTTTTAACCTACTATTTTTTAGTAAACCATTAACTAATATAAGTCTGATTATGAAATTATCTGTACTTATTAACCTGGTGGCTACACTTCAAATTTCTGCTATGACCTTTTCACAAGCCACCCGAATTAGCCTTAACCTGAAAAATGTTGATATTCGTGATGTTTTTCGCGAAATTCAACGTAATTCCGGTATGTCATTTCTTTATTACGAAGACGTGGCAGATTTTAAAAAAACTGTAACCATTACTGCCAATAATCGTTTGGTAGTGGATCTTTTAGATGAATTATTAGAGGATACGGAGCTATCTTATAAAATTCTGAATGATAAATTTATTGTGATTTCTCCAACCGAGATTATGCAACAAATATCTGTTACAGGAGTGATTACAGATGCAACAACCGGCGAGCCCCTGCCAGGTGTTAATATCCTGATAGAGGGAACAACAAACGGTGCAATTTCCGATATTGAGGGAAAATATAACATAGTTGTTCCTAATCGGAATTCCGTGTTGATATTTAGTTTTATGGGTTATGTGGATGAACGGATTCTCGTTGGAGACCAGACAATTATAAATGTACCATTGACCCCGGATATTAAAAAATTGCAGGAAGTAGTTGTAACAGCCTTGGGTATCAAACGTGATAAAAAAGCATTAACCTACTCTTCCCAACAGATATCGGAAGACGAAATTTCGAGAGGCCATAATTTAAATTTTGTGAACAGTTTAAGCGGGAAAGCAGCAGGTATTGATATACGTAAAAGTAATGCCGGCGCTGGGGGATCTACAAAAGTAATTTTAAGGGGTACGAAAAGCTTTTATGGATCAAGTCAACCGTTATTTGTAATTGATGGCATACCTATGGCAAATTACCAGACATCGGATGCCAGTGGTTTTTGGGGTGGTTTTGACAGTGGCGACGGATTATCAAACCTTAACCCGGATGATATTGAGAGCATCAGCATATTGAAAGGTTCTAATGCTGCTGCATTATATGGTAGCCAAGGATCAAACGGTGTTGTTATTATTACAACAAAAAAAGGAGCAAAAGGAAAAACAAAAGTTGAAGTTTCATCAAGTACAATTTTCCAAAAAGCATCTATTTTGCCTGAATTGCAGACTACTTACGGACAAACGGTCCCCGGCGCACTTGATAGCTGGGGCGAAAAAGGATCGTATTCCAACCCTGTGAAAGGATTTTTTAATACGGGTCTCGATCTAATAAACAGCATCTCCCTGAGTGGTGGAAACGAAAAGGTTACTTCCTACCTTTCATACGCAAACTCTAATTCACAGGGGATAATGCCTACCAATAAGTTCAATAAAAATAATTTAACATTTTCATTAAAGTCAAAATTCTTCAAAAACCTGTTTGTATCTACTAATGTGATGTTTACCGATCAGAATATCGATAACAAGGTGTTGAATGGGTATTACTTTAACCCTTTAACAGGTTTGTATCTATTTCCCCGCGGAATGGATTTTAATTCTTATAAAGAAAACTACCAGGTTTTCGACCCCAACCGGAATTTAATGACCCAAAACTGGCACAATATCCAGGATACACAACAAAACCCTTACTGGATTTTGAATAACAATTCAAATACCGAAGCCACCAAACGGGTTTTGGGCAACATTGATTTGGAATATACGCTTACAGAGGCTTTATCCGTTCAAGTACGCGGCAATTATGATTATACCAATCAGATTTTTGAACAGAAAATAAAGGCTGGTACTGCGGCCACACTCGCACCCGATAATGGCCGGTGGTCTTATCGCAATGTCACTAGCACACAGCAATATATCGACCTGCTCCTTAACTATAATAAAAATATTGGCAGTGTATTTGATTTGCATGGAGTACTGGGAACAAGCTATCAAAAAAAGATTATTGGCAATGGCCTGCACATTGATAGTGACAGGAGTAATCTTATTGCTCCAAACGAGTTTAGTATCAATAATTTAGACCTAAGCTCATGGAATGGTCTGATGAATTCGGTAATGGACTCCAGGGAAGTGAAAGAATCGGTTTTCGGCAACTTTTCACTTGGTTTTAGAAGAATGCTTTACCTGGATGTTGCAGGAAGACACGAGTGGTCATCAACACTGGCTGCAACCAGCAAAAATTCTTATTTCTATCCGTCCGTGGGCTTAAGTGCTATCATTAGCGAAATGATTAATCTCCCACAAACAATTAGTTTTGTTAAGCTTCGTTCGTCATACTCTCATGTAGGAAAGGAAATCCCAGCATTTATGACAATCCCTATGAACACTGTTTCCGCAAAATCCGGTATTGTATTAAATACCGAAATGCCATTCAGGGAATTGAAACCTGAAACCCAGAAGAGTTTGGAGTTGGGTGCAGAAATAAGGCTTTTTGAAAACAGGTTTGGTTTCGATGCAACTTATTATCATATTGATAATATTAATGAGTTTCTTAAGCTGGCAGCCCCTTCAGGCTCTGGATATACCACTTATTTTGTAAATGCCGGCCATATCCGGAATAAAGGAGTAGAACTTACAGCTTCGGTTTTTCCGGTTAAAACCAATAATATATCCTGGAAATCAGATATCAACTTTTCAAAAAATGTAAACAAAATTATAAAACTGGACCCAACCTTAAAAGGCAAATATACCCCTGAAGGAGGTGGAGAAGGATACAACATGACAATCACCGAAAATGGTTCCATTGGCGACATTTATGTTAATGCATTTCTCAGGGATACAATCACTGGCCAAATAATCCTTGACAATGATAATCTGCCTGTGTTGGATCAGGAACAAAAATTGATAGGAAGCGCCAATCCTGATTTTGCCCTTGGATGGAATAACACAATTGCGTATAAAAACATTTCATTTAGCTTTTTAATCGATGGTAAATTTGGCGGTAAGTTTGTGGGCATGACCGAAGCCTGGTATGATGGGTTTGGATTGTCAAAAAGAAGTGCCGATGCCCGTGATGCAGGAGGCACACAAGTAACCGGTGTTAGGGAAGATGGGACTCCCGTATCTGCTACAGTTGATGCCCAAAACTACTATACCCGTATTGGAGGACGCAATAGCTTTGTTGAACCTTATGTTTATGATGCAACTAACATTAGATTGCGCCAGGCAGTATTGACATATAATATAGCCCTTAAAAAATATCATATGTTTATTGATAATGCATCCATTTCGTTGGTTGGGCAAAACCTGTTTTTCATTTACAGGGAAGCCCCATTTGACCCCGATAATACCATAAGCACAGGTATTAATACCCAATCGGTTGAAAATTTCAGCTTACCACCAACGAGAAGTTACGGGTTTAACATTAAATTGAATTTTTAAAAAGATTTGTGAAATGAAAAAAATATATAAATACATTTCGATTGTTGCTTTATTATTTATGGCAGCAGGTTGTACCGAGGATTTTGTGGACATTAATACGAATCCGTATAAGGTTTCTGATGAGTCCCTGAAGCAGGATTTTAATAACATTGGAGGTTTCTTCAGGCAATTGCAAATGAACATTTATTTATATGATGGACTGCAAACCCAGACAAACCTTACAGGTGACGCATTTGCTCAATATCTTGAACCCCCTACCCCATTTGCAGGTAACGTTAATAATGTTACCTATTACTATCGTTGGTATGGTGATCAATGGAATAATGCTTATACCAAAACCATGTCAGTTCTCTTACAATATAAAAAGAATAAAGTAGACGAGGATTATTCGCATTTCTATGCATGGGCAACCGTTCTGAAAATTTTTACCATGCAACGAACCACTGATTATTATGGGCCTATTATTTATAGCAATTATGGCTCTACAGAAAATGAAATTCCATACGATACGCAAAAGGATGTCTATTACAGCTTTTTTTCTGAGTTGGATGTAGCTATTGATACCCTGACAAGATATGCCGATATTAATAGTTACGCATTTAAAAAGTTTGATTTGGCCTATGACGGAAATATTTCTAAATGGGTTAAGGTGGCCAATTCACTAAGACTACGATTAGCTATACGAATTTCGAAAGTAGATCCTGAAAAAGCTAAGATTGAAGCTGAGAAAGCCATAAATCAAAAATATGGGGTGATTGAAAATATTGAAGATAACTTCTTTGTTTATAGCAGCCAGGGACATGCCCTTGGAATGATA
>CAZWGG010000228.1:0-8055 GCA_964633305.1 uncultured Bacteroidales bacterium | reverse complement strand
TTTTAGTCTTCTTCTTGAGGCAAAAACATACAATTCATTATGAAAATGTACTACTGTTTCCAAATGATAAGATAACCAATTTTCAAACAGCTTAACCGGCTCTTCCTGAAGAAGGTTCAGGTTTTTGTCAAGGCGTTCAATATGGTACTGGTTTCCATGGTATTTAATAACAAAATAATTATCCTCATCATGGCCAATAATCTTATGAAGAGAAGTACCACTGAAATTAAAATCAAAGTCACTAGCAGTAATTTCTAAATCCTGATTATAACTGAAAAATGAAATAAAAACCATGCTAATGGTCAGAAAACAAAACTTAGTTTTTTTAGAAAGCATGTCTGTCAGATTTTATATTGAAATAATACATAATAGAAGAACAACTTCCAGGTATTTATATCTTGTTTTGTAAACAATTATATTTTTTTAAAAACCAGATAGCTAAGTTCACGGTTTTTTAACAGAATCCCAAAATATCTAGTAATAATTTTTATAAGCTTACTTCTAACTATCCTGATGTTCCTGCAGCTCCTATGTAGTGAAGAATAGAGGCAAAATCGCCGGGTTTGAACCATTTTACATCATTATATTTTCTAAACCAAGTTAATTGTTTACGGGCATATTTTCTTGTATTACATTTAATCAATTCAACTGACTTCTCAAAGGTAATATTGCCATCAATATCATTGAAAATTTCTTTGTAACCTACTGTATTTAATGCATTAAGATGTTTAAAGTTATAATATTTCTTCACTTCTTTTAGCAATCCATCCTTTATCATTTGATCAACACGATTATTAATCTTTTCATACAATTGTTTTCTTTCCATGTTCAAGCCGATTTTCAAAATTCTAAAAGGACGTGATTTTACCGGTTTAGTTAAGTATGAAGAATAAGGCTTTCCTGTCATGATATTTACTTCCAGGGCCTTAAGTATCCGTTTTGAATTTTTCAAATCAACCCTGGCATAATAAACCGGATCAACTCTTTTGAGTTGCATTCGTAAACTTTCAATGCCTTCTGTTTCGAGCTGGTTTAAAAGCTTTTTTCTTACTTCAGGTTCTATAGTTGGTAAGTCATCAATTCCTTTACAAATAGCATCAACATATAATCCTGATCCTCCAACCATTAGTAGTATGTCATTATTCTTAAAAAGATTATTTAACAAATCCATTATTTCAAATTCAAACATACTTGCATTATAGTAATCGTGTATTGATTTGTTTTGAATAAAATGATGTTTAATTTCAGTAAGTTCATTCATACTTGGAACATCTGTTCCAATTGAAAGCTCTTTATATACCTGGCGTGAATCACAGGATATAATTTCTGTTTTTAATTGTTTGGCGATTTTAATAGCTGTTTTGGTTTTCCCAACTCCTGTAGGGCCAAGTAATATTACCAATAACTTATTTAACATTACTTTACTATCCCAGAAAAGCCCATAAAAGCCATAGATAAAAGTCCTGCAATAATAAATGCAATGGGTACACCTTTCATACTTTTGGGAATATCAACCAAATCGAGCTGCTCACGAATACCCGAAAAAGTTACCAATGCTAATCCGAAACCTAATGCAGTTGAGATAGCATAAACCACACTTTCTAATAAATTGTATTCTTTTTGAACCGCAAGTAAAGCCACACCAAGTATGGCACAATTTGTAGTTATTAATGGTAAAAATATCCCCAGGGCCTGATATAATGCAGGACTAACCTTTTTTAATATGATCTCAACAAGTTGTACCAGTGATGCAATTACCAGTATAAAGCTTACTGTACGCATAAACGGTATTCCCAGCGATATCAATACATACTTTTCAAGAATATAGGTCACTATTGTTGCAATAACCATTACAAATGTTACAGCGCCAGCCATGCCTATTGAGGTATCAACCTTGTTTGAAACCCCAATAAAAGGGCATATACCTAAAAATTGAGATAAAAGAATGTTATTGACAAATACAGCTGATATTATTATTAGTATGTATTCCATTTTTATTTTGTTTTTATCTATTCTAAGTCAATTTTTTATTTAATCGTTGCATTAGCATAATAAGAAAGCCCAGAGCCAGAAATGCACCGGGAGGGCTCACAAAAAGGAGCATACCGTCGCCATTTATGAATTTCAACCCGAATATGGAGCCATTTCCTGCTAATTCCCTAACACTTCCCAATAATAATAAAGCAAAAGTAAAACCCAGTCCCATCCCTAAACCATCAATCAAAGAAGAAACAACAGAATTTTTTGAAGCAAAAGCTTCAGCCCTTCCAAGAACAATACAATTTACTACAATAAGTGGAATAAAAATTCCCAGTTGATCGTAAATACTGGGTTCAAAATTTTCACCGGGAGTATTTAAATATGCTTTCATTAAAAAATCAACAATAGTAACAAATGAGGCAATTACAACTATATAACAAGGTATTCTAACCTTGTCGGGTATGAATTTAGCGACCGAAGAAATAACAATATTAGACATCACAAGAACAAACATTGTTGCTAATCCCATGCTAATTCCATTAATTGCCGAATTTGTAGTTCCAAGTGTAGGGCACAGTCCTAAAAACAAAACAAAAACAGGATTTTCTTTAATAAATCCCTTAGTAAAATTTTTTAATTGACTCATTAGTAACCTCCTTTCATTAAGGCATCATAAGCTTTTTGTAATGCTTTACAATAAGCCCGTGATGTAATGGTAGATGCAGTAATAGCATCAACATCACCATTCCCGTCTTTTTTCACTGCCAGTTTAAATGTTGCAGGATTTTTACCTTCAAACTGCAATGCCCAGTCTGATTTTGATTTTAACATTTTATCTCCCAATCCAGCTGTTTCTTTGTGTTCAAGTACGGCAACTTCCCTAATAGTGCCGTCAGGCAAAAAACCAACCAACAATTTGATGTCTCCCCCGTAACCGGGTGCAGAAGTTTCTACAGCTATTCCTGTTACTTTATTATCTTTTTTACCGGGATAAAGGTCTAGTGTATCTTTACCCATAGCTACCTTCTGAATTTCCTTAAAAGGATCGTTATCAAATTCGGGTAATACAATTTTTAGGGCCAATACTTTTTTATTTAACAATGCTTTGTTTATTGGCTCATTAGTTAATTCATAAATAAACCCCAAAGCTACAGAAGATAAAAGGGTAACAATGAATAGGGTAATAAGCATATTTGAAAAAGTCGACTCTTTTTTAGCCATTTTTCACCTCCTCTCCAAAACGTTTAGGTTTAATGTATCGGTTTAATAGCGGTGTAAATCCGTTCATTATTAAAATAGCAAATGATATTCCTTCGGGATAACTACCAAAAATACGTATGACCACAGTTATTACACCAATGCCAATTCCATAAATCAACATTCCTTTTCCTGTCATAGGTGAAGTTACATAGTCGGTTGCCATGAAAATAGCACCTAACATAACACCTCCAGAAAGAATATGGAAAAGTGGATCGGCCATATGAAAAAACTGCATAGTACTATTGGAGTCTTTATATTCAATTACAGGAAGTGTGATATGCAAAGTACGTTGGATAGTTTCACTTCCTTCAACACTAAAAAACCATAAGATACCTGTAAAAATAAATACGGTTCCTATTACGGAAACAGGTATATGCCAGGTAATTATTTTTCTTATTAGCATGTATGCCAAACCTGCTAAAAGGGCAATAGCAGCAACTTCACCTAGTGACCCACCGATATGCCCTAAAAATAAGTCTTTGTAATTCAAACCACTTGCTTCAAGCAATTCATTAACCCCTCTTCCGCTTTTAATTCCATTTTTTATTAAAGCTAAAGGAGTTTCTCCTGTAAATGCATCAATTTTATCCGGAGAAATAATATAAGGTGTTTGCCAACCATTTGCTTTTGGAAAAACAGTCATTGCCCACGGAAACGATATTAATAAAAATACCCTGCCAACTAATGCAGGATTAAACGGGTTATTCCCTAATCCGCCGAATGTCATTTTGCCCACTCCAATAGCTACCAGGCAGCCAATTATGACAATCCACCATGGTAAATCTGAAGGCACATTAAAAGCAAGAAGCATACCTGTTACTATGGCAGATCCATCGCTAATTCTAACTTCTGCTTTTAAAATATACTTTTGAATAAGGAACTCAAATAACAAACACGAAGAAATTGACAGTAAAGTAACAATTATAGCTCCTAGCCCATACATGACAATTGAAAATGCAAAAGCCGGAAGCATAGCAATCACTACTCCGAACATAAGTTTGTTCACCGAATAGTTCCCAAATACATGAGGTGAAGGTGATACTGTAATTAATTTATTCATTATTATTTTCTTGATCTTAGAATTTTACCAACATTTGCTTTACCTAGTCTTATATAATCAAGTAAAGGTCTGTCTGCTGGACATGTATAACTACATGAGCCACATTCGATACAATCCATTACTTTATTTGATTCAAGGTTATCGTTCATTTCTTTTTGAGAAAATGCCATCAATAAATAAGGTTCAAGCCCCATTGGACAAACAGTGATGCATTTTGAACAACGAATGCAAGTTTGCATTGGTTTGCGTTTCGATTCATTTTGGGGTAATAACAGGATACCTGAACAGCCTTTAACTACCGGAATGGAAATATCGCTAATTGCTTTTCCCATCATTGGCCCTCCGCTTATTATTTTGCCTGTATCTTCCGGTAATCCTCCTGCTGCTTCAATAAGTGAGGAAATTGGGGTTCCAATTCTTACTTTATAATTTGAAGGATTTTTTAATGACTTTCCGGTTACGGTTACTATTCTCTCGAATAAGGGTTTGTTTTTTTGAATAGCTTCATAAACAGAAAAAACAGTTCCCACATTAAAAACAACAACACCAACATCAAAAGGCAGTGCTCCGGACGGTACTTCACGATTAATCAAAGCTTTAATTAATTGCTTTTCTCCACCTTGAGGATATTTTACTTTAAGCGGATAAACTTCAATGTCTTCATAGTGTTTGGCCAACCCAGATAAATGATTTACTGCATCGGGTTTATTATTCTCAATTCCAATAATGGCCTTTTTAACTTGTAAAGCTTTTTTTAGTATCTGAATGCCAACCATTATTTCTTCCCCATTTTCGAGCATTAGAGCATGGTCGGAAGTTAAATAGGGTTCGCATTCAACACCATTTATTATAAGGCAGTCTACATTTTTATCCCTGGGAATTGAAAGTTTAACATGAGAAGGAAATGTGGCACCACCTAATCCTACTATTCCAGCTTCCTGAATTTTAGTTAGTATATCTTTACTCGTTAAGTCAAATTTTTTTTCCAGGTTTTTATCTGTTTCTATAGTTTCAAGCCAGTTATCTCCTTCTACCTGGATAACAATTGAAGGACGTTTGTATCCACTTATATCAAATTCATTATCAATTTTTATTACTTTTCCTGAAACAGATGAATGAATATTGCTTGATATAAATCCATCTCCTTTAGCAATTAATTGTCCAACTTTAACAACATCGTTCTTATCAACAACAGGTTTTGCAGGAACACCCAAATGTTGTGATAACGGAATATTTACTTTTTCGGGAATTGGCAATATTGAAATTTTTGAGTTCCACGATAATTTGTTTTCAGGTGGATGAACGCCTCCTTTTGTAAATGTTTTTAGCACTTTAATTCTCCTTTTTTAAATTTTCTGAGACAGAATTTCCTGTGTCAGCAGATTTTTCTTTATCTGTAGTTGTATTTGTACTTTTTTCCTTGTCCGATTCATTATCAGGTTTGTCCTTCCTTGGAGGGAAACCTATTTCAATTATTGAGTTTGTAGGACATTCCGGGACACATTTTCTGCAAAGCCTACATTTCTCAGAATCGATAAAAGCCAGATTTGCTTTCATGGTGATAGCCTCAAATGGACATACCTTAAAGCATTTAGTACAACCAATACATGCAACAGAACAGTACTTTTTGGCTATTCCACCTTTGTCTTCATTCATGCAGGCTACATATATTTTTCTGTCTCTTTTTTGTCTTTTTCTTAATTCGAATAAATTTTTAGGACATGCCTTAACACAAGCCCCGCAAGCTGTGCATTTTGAATCATCGACTACAGGTAAACCTGTTGATGTATCCATATGCAACGCATCAAATGCACATACTTTCACACAATCGCCATAGCCCAGACATCCATATTGGCATCCTGTATCGCCTCCATACAATGCCGATTCAATAGTACAGGAGGCGACCCCGTCATAAAAATTAGTTTTCTCACGGTATTCACATGCTCCATTACAACGTAAAACAGCAACCAGGGGATCTTTCTCAACTGCCTCCCTGCCTAATATTTTAGCAATTTTTTCCATGGTTGCATTACCTCCAACAGGACAGAATAGTCCTTCAAAACTTTCCGATTTTACTAAAGCTTCAGCAAAATTTCTACATCCGGCATAACCACATCCCCCACAATTAGCAGCAGGAAGCTCTTCTTCCACATCGTCAATTTTTGGATCTTCAAACACTCTAAACCGTTGTGCTACAATGTATAAAACAATCCCGGCAACGGTACCTAGAGCACTTAATGAAACAATGGTATATAATATCGTTGGGCTCATTTTACTCCCCCTTTTTTAATTCAAACTTAAATTTACGGTTTATCTGGTTTCTAACCATATATAATAATAAATAGTATGGAAATAAAATTAGAACAGATATAATACCTGCAAATAATTCATTTAAACCTAAAATGGTTACAATGATCAATGTCAACAATACAATGAAGAAAGGCAGGATATATCCATAACCAAGTGCCCTGTATCCCATAGCTTTTGAAATTTCTACTCTTACCAAATCACCTGTAGAATATTTCTTTGAACTATCTTCTATTTCAATACAATCTTTATCAATTTTTCCAGCAGAACAAATTGACTTGGCCGAACAATTACCACATGCCGTAGGCATTAAAAAACGGACAATCACACTCTTATCCTTAACTTCTTCAATAATCCCTTTTTGATCAACACATATGGTAGATTCCATATCTATTTTTGATAATTTGCAAAAATAGGCATGTTAAGAAAAGTCAAGACTGATTTAAAACATTTTTTCCCTAATTTAGGATGATTTTAAATAAGCTATTCTTCTATTCAATCGATTTTTGAATTAAGCGGATATTTTAAGCCATCATATGCTTTAAGTTTTGCTTTAACCGATCCAATAATAATAGGAGTTTCTATATATACCGGTATCTTATTTTTATCATTTGTAATCCAAATAGTCATGCTTTCTCCACCTTTAAAAACCGACCCTGCCACAAGTAAAACACTAAGTTTAATACATTCAAATTCACCAACTTTTCTAATTTTTATATTTTCAATGCCCTTATACCTAAAATAGATATTTTCCAACTGCCTGTCAAGTACCAGTTTTACAGGAATAATTTCTTCAGGTTTATAGACAGAATAATCAAGTGTTCTTGCATAATATAAAGCAGACATTACATCATAGATTGAATCTGGTATAAATAGGGTGTCTTTTTGTTCGGGTTTTTTATTCACAATATATGAACTAAGTGCATATCCTTTTTCCCCGTTAAACAGGTATTTGATATCAATTTCATATCCTCCTTCTCTAACTTTTCTTTTAAAATAGTAAGGTTTCAGAGTTTCCGGGTTAACCCATGATTCATACCTGTCCCTTACTTTAAAAAACCAATCCCAGCTTGGATAGGTATTTCCCTGACCTAGCAAATGGAGGCAGGGTTTATTTCCTATTTTTGCATTTTTTACTGTAAATAATACTTCTCCAACCTCTGTCCATATTACAAACCAATTATATGAAACAACATAGGTTATATGTTCTCCGTCCTGAAAATTGTTAGTATTTAATGTTTGGGGAAACAGCCTAAAGCTTATGATTAATAATATAGTACTTAGTTTAAGTGATAATTTCATTGCTTTTTTTTAAGTGAAAGACCAAAATTAGTATAGAAACGGCAATTAGAAGCAATTTATTTTTTTAATTATAGACGAAAAGTAATTTTTCTTTTATTTAGTCTTTGCAAGAAAACGCCAAATACTGCGTTATTCTTGCCTTGAAA
>CAZWGG010000227.1:5389-8066 GCA_964633305.1 uncultured Bacteroidales bacterium | reverse complement strand
GTACTTATCAACCTGCAATTATCAAGTTACTCTTTACTCTTAAAGACTTGTATTACTTTACCATTTTTTGATAATGTCCCTTCTGAGAGAATTATGGCAGTTTCAATAAATGCAAGGTGAGAATAAGCCTGGGGAAAATTCCCTAGTAAACGCTTTGTTTTAAAGTCAATATCTTCACTATATAAACCTAAATGATTACTATACGAAAGAATTTTGTTAAATAGTTCTTTAGCTTCCTCTTTTTTCCCTATTTTAAACAAGCTATTAATAAGCCAAAATGTACATATTGTAAATGCAGAGGAGGGTTTTCCAAAGTCGTCACGGTTTCTGTATCGGTACATTAACCCGTCACGGCATAAATGTTTTTGAACTGCTTTTACAGTAGATGAATAACGAGGATCATTTGCATCAATAAAGCCATAAGGTTCCATTAACAAAACCGATGCATCCATATCATCCGACCCGTAAGATTGGGTAAAACTATTAAGTTTCGCCTTCCAGGCATGCTCGTGTATATCATCCCTTATTTGTTCTTTTGTTTTTTTCCATGTATCCAGGAATTCATCCTGGCCTATTATTTCTGCAATTTTAATTGCCCGGTCAATAGCTACCCAACATAGTACTTTTGAAAAAGTGAAATGTTTTTGTTCATTTCTTATTTCCCATAAACCCCGGTCTGGCTTTTTCCAATTCTTTTCAACAATTTTCACGATACTTCTAATAATAGTCCAAAGGTCTTCACTATTCTCAAGCGAAACATCGAATATTTTAAATTGCTGATAAATAACATCCATGAGAATGCCATAAATATCATTTTGTTTTTGTTTATATGCATCGTTTCCAATTCTTACAGGGTATGAATTCATGTATCCCTTAAAATGATCAAGTACTTTCTCTGTTAATCTTCTTTCCCCGTTTATTCCGTACATTATTTGAATACGTTCATCTTTGTCGGGGATAATGTCAATGATAAAATCAAGGTATCTTCTTGCTACACGGGAATGGCCTAACCCCGACATTACTTTTATAACCATTGATGCATCACGCAACCAGCAATACCGGTAATCCCAATTTCTTATATCCCCAATTGTTTCAGGTAATGATGTTGTCGCGGCAGCCAGTATAGCTCCTGATTTATCGTAACTAAGCAGTTTTAGCACTAATGCACTTCTTAATATCTCGTTGTTATAATTCGCGAACTTCTTTGTCCTTTCTGACCAATTTAACCAGTATACCTTGGTGCGCTGGAGTTTCAGGTAAGCCCTTTCTGTTGTCTGGCTTAAAATCTTCTGGTTATAGCTCAAAAGAAAATATGAATCTTCAAAAATCTCGATTGTTTCACCATGTAAAACTTTCTTTTTATCAAGGTTTGTATAAAGATATATGGAATCATATGGCCCTTTGGTAGTATAACTTTTTATATAATCATTGTGAATTTCACTTTTTGTAGGATAAAATGCATACTCCAGGCACGGGTTATACTTAATCTTAAAAGTAGGATTTCCATATTTATAGCTAATAAAGCGGATAATATCAGGAGGAGAATATAAGCTCCCCGACTCATTCATATACCGGGGCATAAAATCAACTATTTCAATCCCATGGCCTTCTTTATACACTTTTGTTACCAGAATGTTAGTTCTTTTTATATAAGATTGGGTTACCTGATAATCTTTATCAAAAATAAATTCAAAACTTCCACCCGTATCTTTGTCAAGCAATTTTGCAAATATCGATGGCGAATCAAACCTGGGTAAGCATAACCAATCAATTGACCCTTTTTCTGAGATTAGTGCGGCACTCTTACAATTTCCTATTATGCCGTAATTGAGATTTTGCATATGAAAGATAAAAAAAGTAATTGTAATTTAACTTACGAAAATAATTAAATGATTGATTTATTCAGTCACTTATTACAATCAAAAGAATAAAAATTTGTTTTAGGCGGAAGTAAAAGCTAACTTTACTGTTGTAATAGCTGATTGATAATTGTCTATAGACTGCCATTTGGCGAAGAAAGAGTAGCAACAAGACCAAATTTATAGACAGAACATAGCGATAAAACTTTAAATATGCAAAATTGAAAAAATTTAATATATAAATTTTATGAAACGGATTTTAATTGTATCAAACAGGTTGCCCATAAAAATTACACATAACAGTAAACGAATCCAGGTTGAACCGAGTGTTGGAGGTTTAGCAACAGGAATGAGCTCGGTATATCAACAATATGAAAGCAAATGGATTGGATGGCCCGGAATAAACCTGGATGAAACAGAAATATCGGTTATAACCAACATAAATCAGGAACTTGAAAACCATAATTGCATACCGGTATACCTGGGAGATGATGATATTGAAAACTATTACTCGGGTTTTAGTAATAAAACTATATGGCCATTGTACCATTATTTTACACAATATGTTGAATATAAAAAAAAATTCTGGCAATCTTATGTCAAAGTCAACCAACTTTTTGCTGAAATAATACTGGAAAATATTAAGGATGATGATATTATTTGGATACACGATTATCATCTGCAACTATTGCCGCAAATTATTAAAACCGAACGACCAGATGTGCTTGTCGGTTTTTTTCTTCATATACCCTTTCCTTCATTTGAAGTATTCAGGGGTTTACCGTGGCGCATGGATATTATTGAAGGACTGCTTGGCG
>CAZWGG010000227.1:0-5379 GCA_964633305.1 uncultured Bacteroidales bacterium | reverse complement strand
TGATTATGACAGGTTTCATGATGCTGCTCTTAAAAATCAACAAAAATCGATAAGGGATAAGTCAAAAATACAGCAGGAAATAGATAAACATCTATTAATGATGCCTAACATCAAACTTATTTTGTCAATAGACCGGCTTGATTATACCAAAGGAATTGCAAACAGGCTTCGTGCTTTTGAATACTTCCTTGAAAAATATCCTGAATTCCGTGAAAAAGTTACTTTAATTATGCTTGCTGTTCCTTCACGTTCAACAGTTGAATACTACCAAATTATGAAAAGTGAAGTGGATGAATTGGTTGGAAGGATAAATGGCAAATATGCTACCATAAACTGGACACCTATATGGTATTTTTATCGAAGTTTACCTTTTGAAAGCCTGATAGACCTTTACTGTTCGAGTGAAATTGCATTAATTACACCAATACGTGATGGAATGAACCTGGTGGCAAAAGAATATATTGCTTCCAAGATAGATAAAAAAGGTGTTCTTATTTTAAGTGAAATGGCAGGTGCATCAAAAGAAATGAGTGAAGCTATTATTATTAATCCTAACAATAATGAAGAAATTGCAGATGCCCTGAAAGATGCCATTTTAATGCCTGTTAATGAGCAGATTGAAAGAAACTCGGTTTTACAAAACAGGTTAAAAAGATACAATATTGAAAAATGGACTAAAGATTTTTTAAATTCTTTGACAGGAATTGCTGATAAAATAGAAATATATTATGCAAAAAAATTAACTCACCAAGTTGAGGTTAATATATTAGATTCATATCGTGAATCAAAAAAAAGGATACTTTTTCTTGATTATGATGGTACACTTGTGGGATTTAAAAAACGCCCGGAACTTGCTATTCCTGATGAGGAACTTTATAGCATCCTCGATAAATTAGCTAGCCAGCAAGGAAATGAAATTGTTTTAATTAGTGGAAGGGATAAAGAAATTTTCTCTCAATGGTTTAATGATAAAAAATATTCGCTTATTGCCGAGCATGGGGTTTGGATAAAAAATCCAGGCAACAATTGGCAACCCATTGAGAGTATGAACAATGATTGGAAAGAACTTATTCGTCCGGTGATTGATTTTTATGTAGACAGAACGCCTGGAAGTTTTATTGAAGAAAAAAACTATTCATTGGTTTGGCATTACAGAAAATGTGATCCTGATCTGGGTGGTATTAGGGCTATTGAATTAAAAGATGAACTAACCAGTTTAATTGCCAACTACAATTTGGAAATATTGGAAGGAAACATGGTTATTGAAGTAAAAAACAGTGGAATAAATAAAGGAAGGGCAGCCATGCATAAAATAATGGGGGAAAATTACGATTTTATTATAGGAATTGGCGACGACTGGACCGATGAATATCTTTTTGAAGAATTACCTCCAGATTCAATAACTATAAAAGTGGGAATAAAAAATACCAAAGCCCAATACAATGTTGATACATATAATGATGTGAGAAGGCTGCTTGCTATGATGGCAGAGATAGAGATAAATCTGGCGGTTAAAAATTAGGAGTTGGGAGAAAGTATATCACATAAGTTATGAGCCGGGAGTACAAAGTTAAAAGTATTTCGGCTTTTTTTTTCCTTCTTCGGTCCCTACTCCGGACTTCCGACTCCCCAACTCCGGACATCGGACTCCCGACTTCCGACTAATCCCTAACAACAACCTATATCAACCCCCTGGACTTTAATTCAAGATACTTATTTATTGTATTTATAGAAAGTTCTTCGGGTTTTGAAAGTATAGAATGGATACCATGTTTCTCCAGTTCACTTATAATTTGAATTTTTTCCTGGACAAACTTTCGTGCCATGGTTTGCTGGTAAATATCCATAATATTTTTACAGGATTGGTTACTCAGGTCAGTCATTTCATCATTCGTGAAAAACATGACTACCACAATATGAAACCTGTTTAATTTTCTAAGTATTGGTAAAACACGTTCAATGGCGTACACGCTTTCAAAATTTGAATACAGGAAAATAAGGCTACGGTTACTAATTATATTTCTAACAATTTGATACAGTAATTCATAATTTGCTTCAAGAAAATGTTCCTGCTCATTATAAAGGGCATTAAGTATTTTTCCTAACTGGTTACTCTTACGTTCGGCCTTTATTACAGTTCCTATTTTATCAGAAAACGTTATCAACCCTGCCCTGTCATGTTTTTGAAGTACTATGTTTGAAATTACCAGGCTTGTATTTATAGCATAATCAAGTAATGTTAGGCCATTGAAAGGCATACGCATTACACGGCTTTTATCAATAATTGAATATACTTGTTGCGAACGCTCATCTTCATACTGGTTTACCATAAGTTCACCCCGTCTTCCACTTGCCTTCCAGTTTATGCTTCTGCTATCGTCACCAATAACATAATTTTTTACCTGCTCAAATTCATAGCTATGTCCTAATTTTCTTAATCGTTTTATTCCCTCACGTGTTGAAAGCAGGGGCAATGAATGCAGTTCATATTTTCTCATTTGAATTATTGAAGGATATACGGCTACAGACGCATTAAGTTCATGAATATCTTTTCTGCAAATCAACCCGATAAGAGATTTTATAAACACGTTAATATTCCTGAATTCATATTGACCCCGCGTAAGAGGCCTTACATAGTATTCCAATTCTTTTTTCTCGGTTGTCCTTAATTGAAAATGTAATCTAAAATCTCTTACCTGGAGTTGAAAAGGCAATTCGTCAATTATTATTATCCAAATAGTTAAAGGTAAAGAATTGTAAATTGAAACAGATACTTTGTTTTTATCGCCAAGTGAAAACAAGTTAGGAAGTTTACGTTTAATGTTAAGCTGTTGCTTTTCCTTGAAAAGGATATATCCGTCAACAACTGTAGTAGAAATGAAAAGTACAATAAGAGTTTGAGCTACCGGAAACAACCATGATATAATAAAACTTAACACAAAAAATGTGACAATTATGCTAAATAAAATAAAAAATCGTGTTGTAAAATATGTCTTTCTAAACCATCTTATCATCTGGGAACTTCTATTCGTTGAATTATATCTTTAATTATATCCTCGGGCTCAACACCTTCAATTTCTTTTTCAGGTGTTAAAATAATACGATGATTAAGCACAGGATAAGCTACTAATTGAATATCATCGGGAGTAACAAAATCTCTTCCTTTCATGGCGGCAATAGCTTTTGATGTTTTCATTATGGCTAATGAAGCACGTGGCGATGCACCGAGAAATAAATTGGTATTGTTACGTGTATCGTTAACAATATGTGCCACGTAATCGATCAACTCATCCTTTATATGCACATTTTCGATTATTTCACAGCATTTTTTTAATTCTTCTGAGGAAAAAACTTTTTCTACATCATTTTCAACTTTCCCGGTAAAGTCCGATTTAAACCTTCTCAGTATATATTGTTCTTCGTTGAGTGAAGGATAACCGATCTTGATTCTGAAAATAAACCGGTCGAGTTGGGCTTCAGGTAGCCTGTATGTACCTTCCTGCTCTATTGGATTTTGTGTGGCTACAACATAAAGTGGAAACTTCATTGGGTAAGTCTTTCCATCAATGGTAACCTGTCTTTCTTCCATTACTTCAAAGAGAGCTGCCTGCGTTTTCGCTGGCGCCCTGTTTATTTCATCAGCAAGAATAAAATTTGAAAATACAGGTCCCTCACGAAAATAAAAATTTGAAGATTTCATATTAAACACAGTGGTACCAACAACATCAGAAGGCATTAAATCGGGAGTAAACTGAATACGTTTAAAATCAACATCTATTGTTTTTGCAAAAAGCTTTACCAATAATGTCTTGGCGATTCCGGGTACACCCTCAAGCAAAATATGCCCGTTTGAGAATAGACCTGCCAGGACAAGCTCAATTGTTTGGTCCATTCCTATAATTACTTTTTGTAACTCATACTTGACCCTCAGTACCACATCATAAACAACATCAACCTGAGTATACTGGTTTTTACCTGTATCTGACAAACTTTGATTACCTTGTTCATATTCCTCATTTCCATGGGAGGTATTTTCAGTTAAATCGCTTATCATAGTTATTTACATTTTAGATAAAATTGTTCAACCATTGAATGAAAGCTGATAATATCCTTATTTTCAGGATTTGGATTATACTTTATTGCTAAGTGTAACTTAAATATTCCTCTTATATACTTTTCCGGTATTCCCGATTTCCGAATAATTTCTTCCGTAAGCATTTCTTTTTCAAGGTGAGACGGTATACTATACCTGTTTCTCACAAATGCCAGGAAAAGTTTTAATATTTCATCTACCAAAACATCATATGATCTCAATTGATAATGTAATGTTCCAACAGCTTTAACAAATTCAGCCGATGTATTATTATTCTCAGGCATTAGTGGAATTATCTGTTGTTCTCTTTTTGAGTTAAATACCAAATAAATTAAGACTGCCACTAAAGAAAGGTACCATCCCCATCTTAATCCTCGTTGTGAAAGTAAATAACGCAAAGGGTTTTGTTCGGAAAAACTTTGATATTGCCAATTAAAATGCGGGGCCTTACTATACTCGTCCCAGTAAATTTTACTTGTCTTTAGTTCGGCAAAAAGCGTATTCATATATTCATATCCTTCCTGTCGGACTGTATGATAATTGGTAAGCATAAAAGGGGTTGTATGAAAAACAAAATGACCTTTACCATACGTAATCTTATAACAATTAATTTTTTCAGAATTTATTTCTGAAACAGGTTTAAATCCAAAAACAGACAAAGAATCCAAAAAATGTTTGCGATCAATATAAGACCACCAATATATTTTTTTTTTCTTTAAATATTGGCAATGAAAGTTAAATTTTCTTGGTTTTTCAGTTTTATTGGAATTCACAAATGAAGTTTCTATAACTGAGTCGGGAAAAGTATCGTAGTATGATAACTGGTATTCATTTTTACATAATTTGTCAATTAATTCATACGGAGGATCATAACTTGATATATAAGCGTAATTTCCATTTTTAACGAATTCACAAAAATTTTCAACAGTTAACGAATCAGCTACCCATTTTGCTCCTATGAAAATATAAGATGAATTTTTATCTGTTTTAATAATAACATCTTTTGGAGGAGAATCAATAAATACAAAATTATTTTTTTTACATATCGACTCAAAAATTTCATACGTGATTTTTAAGCCATAAGGGTTATCATCATCGTAACGATACGATTCTATCCATCTGTATTTTGGGAGAAATTCTTTAAAATATACAAAGAAAAAATACCCTGCAACACATAGTATCAGAATTACGACCAGTATTATGGCATTTCTGTTTTTCATTTAAAATTTAATTATGGTAATGATGAATGTTCATGTTGTTTCATGAACCTGTTAAATTTCTCAAAA
>CAZWGG010000226.1:0-8077 GCA_964633305.1 uncultured Bacteroidales bacterium | reverse complement strand
CGCCGTGATGTCCTTATTCCCAGCTTTAACGGAGATGTGTGCCTTGTGATGGTTCAGGATGTGAATATCCTGGTATAGCTTTGGTAACATAAATACCACCAAAAGAAATAAAGCCAGATATTTTACCGGTTTCATCATGCAGCGGAAAAAGTTTCATATAACAATACAAAAATAGAATTGTTTTAGGAAAGTCCTTATTCATGTAAAAATTAATTTTAACTAATTTTGTATTTTAAAACATTAACTATGAACCGTTGTGAATGGTCAGGGAATAATCCGCTTTACCACAAATACCATGATAAGGAATGGGGGGAACCTGTTTTTGATGATCGTAAAATCTTTGAATTTCTCGTACTGGAAACATTCCAGGCCGGATTAAGCTGGCTTACTATTTTAAGGAAACGAGAGAACTTTAGAATGGCTTTTGATGGCTTTGATTATAAAAAAATTGCTGGTTACGATGAAGCCAAAATCAAACTGTTGTTACAAGATGTAAGCATTATAAGGAATAATCTTAAAATAAGGGCTGCTGTATCTAATGCACAGGCGTTTTTAAGAGTACAGGAGGAATTCGAGACATTTAGCAAATACATTTGGGGATTTACAAATGGAAAACCCATCCATAATAATTTTAAACAATTGTCTGATATGCCTGCAAAAACAGAACTGTCGGATAAAATTAGTAAAGAACTGAAAAAAAGAGGCTTTAAGTTTGTAGGGTCTACGGTTATTTATTCACATATGCAGGCCACAGGAATGGTAAACGACCATCTCACTTATTGTTTCAGGCATAAGGAACTGAAGGAGCAGTTTAAATAACAGGGGATAAGGGAACTTCACCAAGTGAAAATACAACCTGCAAAGAACTGTAAAAGATATTTACTATGCTACTTTTTGGCACGTATTTATCTCAGCAAATGTTTCTTTTGGTTTCTTACGTGTCCGCATGCCAAATAATATCCTGGTAACATTAAAAGGCCTGATGATGATCATGTAAATAAAGATGCTAATAAATAGGCTTGCTGTAGTGAGAATGGCGGCTTTCATTCCATTTCCTATAGGTGCGTTTATCAAATGATATCCAATGACAATTATGACTGTCTGATGCAGAATGTAAAACGGATAAATTGCCTCATTCAGGTATTTACGCCAGCGATGTTCTTTATTTAAATACTTTCCTCCATATCCGATTATTGCAATGCCGACACTCCATTCGAATATAGCCCCAAGTAATAATTGTGCCCGGTCACTTACCCACTTGTCAATTGAATAATAATAGTGGACAAAAAAAACTAAAGTCATAAACAAACCTATACCACCATAAATTCTTCTCTGTTTTATGAGTTGATGTACCAGGTTTTTATCAGAAAAGATCAAGTACCCGAAAACAAAAAACAGGAAGTTATAACTAAGGTAGGTCCAGTCATCAGTCAAAGCATGCGTTTCATAAGGAAAATACGGCCTTATGAATACCTGCACAAGAAACAGTGGAACCGCAAGTATCATAAATGAACCGGGAACACTAAAAAAACGTTCAAGATATTTATAAATACGTTTACTAAACCTGGATCTTAATATTAAAATTACGGGTAAGGCTGCGACAGAACAAATAAAAAGGTACAGAACAAACCAAAGATGATGCCAGCTGAAATTTCCTTCGGGGTATGATCCTTCAGTAATGTGAGGTATAAAATTCAGATAATTGCCATATTGGGCATGTTTTTCAATAAATACCTGTGGAGGAACAATAATAAACATGCCAAATAGTAAAGGTATCAGTAACCTGCCCGACCTCTCCCTGATGTATTGTCCAATATTTCTTTTTCCAAGGGCAAAGTAAGTCCCCACGCCCGACACAAAAAACAGGAGCGGCATCCGCCAGCGATGCAGGTAAGCCATTATCGGATTTAGCCATGCTACCTCTTCATTGTTTTTTATGTGCCATCCAAATCCGTTAAAGAACATTCCTATATGAAAGAAAAATACACTGGCAATTAATCCTATCCTGATCCAGTCTATATCATATCTTCTATTTAACTTAATATTAGCTTGTGATTCCATTTATTTATATTATTTAATTGTCCTGTACAAACTTAAATTCTTTTCAATAAAGTGTTAGCATTAGCCAATAAGGTAGCTGTGCTCATTGAAAAAACACGTGCTCGCCGGTAAGCAAGCACATTATTCATTGACAAAATTTATTTGTTATTTCTGAACTCGGAGGGTGTTGTGCCCGTATGTTTTTTAAAAACTTTGTTAAAAGCCGATTTGGAATTATAACCTATTTGTTCGGCTATTTCTTCAATGGTAAGGTTGTCCGAATCGTGACTTGACAGGAGCCTTTTTGCTTCATTGATCCTGTAATCGGCAAGTAACTCAAAAAAATTTTTATTCAGTTTTTCATTTATGGTTTGTGATACATGATGGGATTGCTCTCCAATTGCTTTTGAAACCAGTGACAGTGAAACAGTATTTTTTGTATAATATTTTTCTTCCTCCAGAAGTCTCGTTAACTTGTTAAGTATTTCATTTTTTCTTTCATCAACCAATGCTGATTTCACATATTTAATGGTATTTTTTTGGCCGTGAAAATCTCCGGGAAAAACCAATGATCGCCTCATAACATTAAAACTGGTCAAATAAATTAATATCGAAAAGCAAGACCCTAATATATAATCACCCAAATCACGGTCAAAATGAATTCTGACAAAAAGTACCAGGATAAAAATTACTGCAAATAATATCCAAATTGTAACCAGGTTTCTGGTTTCACTGGTTTTAAGATTGTGTAAATTCAAAATATTTCCCCGGATATTTCTTTTTAAGATTTGATACATAAGTACAATATAGATAAGAAATTGTGCAAAATATAATTGTTCAAGGCTGTTTCGTAATCCTAACGGGTCATCAGGTAACAACTTATTTACCTTTAAATAGTCCCAACCCGGTTGATAACAATACACATAGCTGTTGTATTTAAATTCGGGCGATTGCAGAAAATAAAAAAAACTATAAATAAAATAAATAGCAAAAGGTAAAAAGTGTATCCA
This sequence comes from uncultured Bacteroidales bacterium, assembly GCA_964633305.1. Lineage (GTDB taxonomy): Bacteria > Bacteroidota > Bacteroidia > Bacteroidales > UBA10428 > CAZWGG01. The sequence continues at coordinate 5,027 of CAZWGG010000226.1, read as the reverse complement.
ATCGTCTTTCGTATATTTCTCTTTCAAACTTGTTTTAATTATAAGGAATAAAAGTGGAGCAAGCAAAAAGACAAAAGGCTCCGAATAGTTTTCAATCCATATAACTTTAACAATTAACCCGGTATAATTTAACAGAATTTCTGAGCCTATAACAGCAAGTGTAAGTAGAAAGAAACCCGAAAAAAAATTTGGCGGATAGTTCCTGTTCTTTTTTGATAAATAAAAATATGCAAGAAATATACCTTGAAAAACTCCAAGGATCATAAAAAGGACATAAATGTCAAACCTGAATTCAAATCTCATTATCAAGTATTTGAAGCTAAAATACAAAAATGTTTGTATTGAAAAACAAAAATGTACTTGTTTAATCCCGTGGAAAATATTAACGGATGAATAATTAACAAACAAAATGTCAAAACTTTGGGTTTGGAATCATTTTGTGTTTTTTCTTCTTTAATTGTTTTACCTGGTTAAATAAAAAGACCATAGATATCTCATGGGCACCCCCTGTAAAAGAGCCTATTCTGCTTAGTGAAAAGTCAAAACTATACCCGATACTATAATTGTCGAATTCCATTCCTGCTTTAAAGATTAGCGCCGAATTATCGAACATTCCGAATTCGTTTTTAAAAAATGGTAATCCCCTGTACCATAGTCCTAATTCCAAAGGCTTTTTTGACCAATAGACGCCAAGGTCCAGTTGCTTAAATTTATTTTGATATAAAAAAAGAAAAGAAAAATACATATATTTCTTAGCGTATAATAACCGTCCCTGAATTGTAGTTAAACGGACTCCTCCAAATGAGGTGAATTTTGCGGGGATAGCAGAATTTTCACCTGAAAATGAGTTTTTTGATAAAGGTAAATGGTCAACATCCATTCCAAACCATACTTTATGAGAATAAAATAAGATTGAAATTCCTACTTCATAAGTAGTTATATTGCCTGATTCAATATTTACAGGATTATTTCTGTTCGTCTCATCAAAGGATAATTGACTGCCAAAAGTAATATGGTTCAAATCTATTTTTTTATTGATGATGCTAACTTGTGACCCGGGACGAAATTGCCAGGTATGGTTTAACTTCAATGAATACGAATATTGCATTCCTGCATTTGTAACAATAAATCCGCCCCCGTTAGAATAGTCCTGCATTGCAAAAATGCCAATCCCTCCGTTTAACTTCGAAACGGCATGATCAAGGGCAAAACCGTATGTAATAAATGTATTTCTTAGCAGTGGCCACTGGTCCCTGAAAATTGAAGTGAACCTCCCGCCCTTGGTGTTGCCGGCAAATGACGGGGCTATATCGAATTTTGCCGCATAGTACTGCGAAAATTGAATATCCTGTGATACCAGTTTTATATTTGTAAGTAAAACCGGAAGTAAAATCAGTATATGTTTTATGTACGTTTTCATTGTTATAATTTTAATAAATTAATGTTACGCTTCCTGTTGTTGATATTTCTTCACCTGAAATGCACTTTGACTTTACTACGTATAAGTAAGTTTCCTGGGGAGCCAGTTTCTCTTTATAATATCCGTCCCAACCTATATCAATATCTTTGCTCAAGAAAACCAGCTTGCCCCAGCGGTTATAAATTCTAAGCTCATATTCATCAACGTTTATGTAAACCGGATGAAATATCTCATTATTATCTTCTTTTAATGCCGGATTATAATAGCCTCCTGTTGGCCCGTATTTATTTGGTATAAATCCGCTTGGAAATATCAAACGGCAGTTTGGGGTAACGGTTATCGCGTTAGGTACTAAAAGTGAATCAAAACATCCGGTTTCTGACCAAACCGACAAGGTAATATCATATTCCCCATCTGATGAATAACTATGGGTTGGTTCGTACAATACGGAAGATTCACCATCTCCAAAATCCCATAAATAGGTTACAGCGTTTGAGGATTTGTTAAAAAAGCTTATTTCTTCAAGATTATTTGCTACAGTAGTACTGACATCAAAATTTGCCGACGGAGCTTCGTCAATAGTTATAGAGCTTTTTGATATTCTTACAAACGTATCCTTTTTTGCATAAAGTGAAACCTCGTATACGCCTGGTTCTTCGTATACTATTTTTGGATTTTCATCATTTGAAGAATTACCATTTCCAAAATCCCAAAGGTAAGTATCAGCGCCGGTTGAATTATTAACAAAAACAATCTCCACCGGGGCACATCCTTTATAAACAGCCTCAAAATCAGATTTTAAAGGATCAATGAAACACACCTCTTTTGAAATCATGCCTGAACAGCCATTGCTGTGTGCAGTAAGAGAAATCTCATATGTCCCGAAGTCAGAAAAACAGTGAGATACAGGATGACAATCATCAGAATATGTGCCATCTCCAAAATCCCAATGGTATTGCCATAAACTATCGGTTAAATTGAATAAAGATACTGATCTGTTCAACGTATCAGCATTAACCATAAAATTTGGCACGGGATTTTTATTTTCAACTACATTAATATTATCCTTTGCCCGACAACCATATTTGTCTTTTACTTCCAACGTTACAACTCCTTCCGTGCTTACAACAAATTCATTTGTTCCAGGCAAGTTGTTCCATAAGTAATCCTCATAACCCGGATCAGCTACTATTGTTTCACTGTAGCCCTCACAAATTACCATATCTTCACCCAAATCTATAGCCGGTTTGGAAATAAAAACTTCCAATACCTCAGGTTCGCTCATACAATAGTTTCCGGAAAGTTCTGTAACTTCAACGGAATGTAATCCTTCATATTCATTCCAGACTACAATAGCAGAATCTTTGTTTTTTGAAAAGTAAATAATTGACCCTCCTGAAATTTTCCAGTTATATTCTGAATTTTTTGCCCCGGGTATTTCATATAATATGGTATCATTAAAGCATATGGTGTCTGTCTGGCCTGCTAAAGCAGTATAATATAATGACATGATTGTCATTACACCACTAAACCATATGTTATTGATACGCTTCATTTTTCTCTTTATCGTTTGTTTAACCTGGTTGATTTTATTGTGCCAACTTTAACTGACGGATATACTGTGATAGTAAATTCTTTCCTGTTGGGGACGATTTCGCCATCACCTAAGAAGTCATCATTCATACTTGTTAATTCAATTGTAAAATATTTGCTGGCCGCCTCGCTTGGGTTTACCAATCTGGCAGGTAAGACAATATGAGCTGTATCATTTGAAGTAGTTACTGTAATATGTTCAGTATTGATGGCCTTGCCGGTTTCATCTGTTAAGCCGTTTGATTTAATGCTGTAACTGAATGTATAGTCTGCAGCCCCTGTAAGGTCTACAACAATATACCCGCCAACCGTTTCTCCCGAACAAATGGTGAAATCAGAATTATTTTTGGCAATCGATGCAGTGGGCATGCTCCATTGCCTTATTTTTTGTTTTGCAATTATACTTGCACAGCCGCTTACTAGTTTCTTCTGCACCAGGATATTCCCGTCAAAAAAGCCTGAAGTACTATCATCGGATTGCCATTGGATATCAACGGTATGTATGTCTTCTGTAAATTCAAGTACCGATGGATTAGTTGTTGTACCATCCCCGGAAGCACCAGGAGTTATAATTTTACCACCGGTTACTTCCCACCTGAATTCTTCACCGGGTTGTGCATCAGACTCCAGGCTGTATTCAACAACAGTTCCCTTTCTTACGTCTGCACAGGTTAACGAACTGTCAATTTCATACCCGATAAACTGTGATTTGGCCGGATTCAAGACAATGGCCAAACAAAAAGTCACTAACGATATGAATTTTTTATTTTTCACGGTATGTATATTTAAATTTTTATACTTCATCATCTTCGAATTAGATGGTTATTACTTTTTAATGTCCCTGCCGGACTTTTTGGTTGAACATATATCGTAACCCTGGCCAATGAGACATTTCCCGGTATGCCGTCCGTAAGTTCGTCCTGAACATCGGTAATTTCAAATTCATATATTTTTTCGATGCTGCTATTATTTTCAATACCTGCTACAACGATGTTTGCTGATGGAGCGGCGCTGCTAATGAATTCTGCGGTGTGGTCATCAATTACCAGCGCCGGATTATTTTTGTCATAAAGCTTCCATTTGTATTTATATCCCGGTTTTCCTTCAAAATCTACTTTTACTACAAATGATTCTCCTGAACAAGTTGTGATATCTGAAGTATCGGTTATGGCTTTGGGCTTGGCCCATGATTCAACATTAATTTGCTCTTCCTCACTTGAACAGGAGGGTCCGGATGGCCAGTTAATAACTTCAAACACTTTCAGAGAACCATAATTTGCACTGGTTTTATTCGAATCATCCCAAATAACACGAATTGTGTCAGCTTCATAAGCAGTATAAGGTGAAGAATGTCCTGCTATAGTGCCACCGGCAATGGTCCATGTAAATTCGACAATATTGCCGTATGGATTGATTAAATAATAGATTATAGTATCTGCACTTCTTGCTTGCTGAAATGTAACTTGTGCTTCGGTAATCAACATGTTGAATCCAAATACAAGCCCTGTAATAGATAGATAGCATGTTTTTTTCAACATGTGCTATTCGTGTGACAGTTGTAAAATTTGCCCCTGGTAATAATTAGGCTGGACTCTAATCTATATTACGCCCCTGTGAATAAATAGTTCTTTAAATAACGGTGATATATATACCTGTATACTAGTGATCTGGATCACCTTATTAATTTTTTTCTTTTATTTTCCGGGGCTTAATGAACATAGTTTTCAGCTTTTTTACCTTTTATCCGTTATCACCGAAAAATCCGGCATATATTGTTCCTAACCGGGTAATTGCCGATATCTCGAGACAGCAGGCCAATCTATGCTATCACATATAAGTAAAATTTAAAGAGAATCAATAGAGAATAATGGCATAATAGGAATATAGACAAAATAGCCACACATTTGATAAAAACCACGGGATATTTAAATGCCCCTATGAAAGTTTATTTGTAAAGCCACTAAATAGTGCCTGCCAGAAAACTCCTATTTTTTAAAGTCTTTGATAAGAAAAC
>CAZWGG010000225.1:0-8149 GCA_964633305.1 uncultured Bacteroidales bacterium | reverse complement strand
TTCATCTCCTTACCCAAAGGATCACTATTTCCAAAAATATCTTCAGCAATTGAATTACCAATAATTACAAAATTTTTTCCGGTATTTAGCTCAAATTCAGTATAATAACGCCCATACTCAAGATCAAAACTCCTGTTTTCCCTAAATCCTTCTGATACCCCCCAAATTTCAATATCATCGGCCGAATTATCCCGGTATTTAATTGTTTTAGTTGTTGCAGCAAAAAAAGAAATTGACTTTGCCTTTTGAAGATGCCGTTTTAATTCTAAAGATTCTTTAATTGTTGGTACAGGCCTGTTCATATATTTCCACCATTCGTACTCTTTTCCCCCCTCCGGAGCCCATGGCCATTTCTCAACGTAAATTACATCATCTCCAAGTGCATTTAAACTATCACGAATACCTGACTCTAACGAGTCCAATACTGTAAATACAGATATAATAGCAAAAATTCCAATAGTAATTCCCAACAACGATAAAAATGTTCTTAGTTTATTTATTGAAATTGTTTTGTAAGCTGCTTGCAAACTCTCCTGAAATATATACCAAGGCCGCATAATTTAGAAAATTAGTGGTTTTAATTATTGTTCATTTTTAGTTAAAACAAATATACAAAACACTGGCAGATATTATAAAAAAATTAATATCTTGCCGCAATTCCATTAAGAATGGTAAATGCCTACTTTGGAACCTGTACTTCTAATAATTTGAAAGCTTAAATTACATACGTTTCCTTATATTAAATATAAAATAAAGTGATAAAATGGAAGATAAAAAGATCAAAACCGCATTAATTTCAGTTTATAATAAAACAAACCTGGGTGAAATAATCCACACGTTGAATGGTCTTGGAATAAAAATAATTTCAACAGGAGGAACAAAGAAATTTATTGAAGAATTGGGAATTAATGTTATTGCAGTTGAACAGTTAACAGAATACCCTTCGATACTGGGAGGAAGGGTTAAAACTCTGCACCCAAAGATATTTGGAGGAATTTTAGCCAGGATGGATAATGAATCGGATTTGCATGAACTGAAACAATATAATATTGAAGGAATTGACCTTGTAGTTGTAGATTTATATCCTTTTGAATCAACAGTTGTATCAGGAGCTTCTGAGAAAGAAATAATTGAAAAAATAGATATTGGAGGAATTTCCCTTATTCGTGCAGCGGCAAAAAACTATAATGACGTGGTTATTATACCTTCACAGGAACAATACCCTGTTTTACTTGATATTCTTTCACGTAAGGGCATAACATCTCTTGAAGAAAGAAAAAGGCTTGCATTAGAAGCTTTCAATATATCATCACATTATGATACGGTTATTTTTCATTATTTTAATAAAACCCTTGATAAATGCGTTTTTAAACAAAGTATTCAAACATCAAAAGCCTTAAGATATGGTGAAAACCCTCATCAAAAAGGAGTCTTTTATGGTAATTTCGATGAGATTTTCGATAAACTTCATGGCAAAGAAATCTCATACAATAATTTACTTGATATTGAAGCTGCCGTGTATTTAATTGATGAATTCGAAGAAACTACTTTTGCAATTTTAAAACATAACAATGCTTGCGGTATTGCTTCAAGAGATATTTTAGTAAATGCCTGGAAAGATGCTTTGGCAGGTGATCCAATATCAGCTTATGGAGGTATATTAATAACTAATGTTGAAGTTAATAAAGAAACAGCTCAGGAAATTGACAAGCTCTTTTTTGAAGTGATTATAGCACCTTCATACAACGAAGAAGCGCTTACTATTCTTAAAAGCAGAAAGAACCGAATAATTCTAATAAGAAAAAAAACAACACTGCCCAAAACTCAATTTCGCACTTTACTCAACGGTGTAATTGAACAAGACAGAGACACAAAAATTGAGTCAACATCTGAAATGAATCCTGTCACAAATCGTAAACCCACAAAAGAGGAACTGATTGACCTGGAATTTGCTAACAAAATAGTTAAACATTCAAAATCAAACACCATTGTTTTGGCGAAAAATAAACAATTGCTTGCCAGCGGTGTAGGACAAACATCCAGGGTTGATGCATTGAAACAAGCTATTGAAAAAGCAAAAAATTTCAAATTTGAACTTGAAGGGAGCGTCATGGCATCAGATGCTTTTTTCCCATTCCACGATTGTGTTGAAATTGCAAATAAAGAAAGTATTAAGCTTGTAATTCAGCCAGGTGGTTCAATACGTGACAAAGACTCGATTGATTACTGTAATGAAAATAATATGACTATGGTATTCACAGGAATACGCCATTTTAAACATTAAATTCAAGTTTCACAAAAAAACTGAAAAATAATATAAAAAGCAATGAATATAAATAAAGATAATCAACTAAAGTATTTTATTTTTTTAGTAGATTCGCTTTAGCAAGATTATTTTTATCAAAATAATTATTTGAAGTATTTATATATGGGAATTTTTTCTTTTTTTACCCAGGAGTTGGCCATTGATTTAGGAACGGCCAATACTATTATTATTCATAATGATAAAATTGTTGTTGATGAACCTTCAATTGTAGCTATTGATCAAGCAGCTGGAAAAATAATTGCAATTGGACACAGTGCAAGGCAAATGCATGGTAAAACCCATGAAAATATAAAAACAGTAAGACCGTTGAGAGATGGTGTAATTGCCGATTTTAATGCAGCAGAACAAATGATAAGGGAAATGATTAAACTAATCAATCCTCGAAATAGGTTCTTCACGCCTTCATTAAGAATGGTAGTTTGTATTCCATCGGGTAGTACTGAAGTTGAGATTAGGGCAGTTAGAGATTCTTCCGAACATGCAGGAGGAAGGGACGTTTTTATGATTTATGAACCAATGGCTGCTGCATTAGGGATTGGTATTGATGTAACTGCCCCTGAAGGCAGCATGGTGGTCGATATTGGCGGTGGAACTACTGAAATTGCTGTTGTTGCCCTGGGAGGAATTGTATGTAATGAATCTATCCGGGTTGCCGGTGATGGATTTACTGCTGATATTCAGGCTTATATGAGGCATCAACATAATATTAAAATTGGAGAAAGAACAGCTGAAGATATAAAGATAAATGTTGGGTCGGCATTGCCCGATATCGACACTCCACCCCCCGATTATAATGTGAGAGGGCCAAACCTTATGACGGCAATGCCAATTGAAGTACCCATCTCGTACCAGGAAATTGCCCATTGTCTGGATAAATCTTTATCAAAGATAGAATCGGCAATTCTTGCCGTCCTTGAACAAACTCCCCCAGAGCTATATGCAGATATTGTGAGCAAAGGGATTCATTTAGCCGGTGGAGGAGCTTTATTGCGAGGATTATCCAAAAGATTTTCCGAAAAAATAAGTATACCGTTTCATATTGCGGAAGATCCTTTGCATGCAGTTGCAAGAGGGACGGGGATTGCTTTAAAAAATGTTGATAAGTTTTCATTCCTGATGAGGTAATATAGAATACCAGGAATTTGAAATGAAAAATTTACTACAATTTTTTATCAGGTATTATTTCATTATCCTGTTTATTTTACTGGAAACTTTTGGTATAATTTTATTAATCCAGCATAACACTTATCAAAAAGCCCAGTTGGTAAATATTACCCATACTTTTATAGGTGGTATTTCAAATAAATTTGCTTCAATCAGGGATTACTCATCTTTAAGAAAAGAAAATCGTCAGCTCATAGAAGAAAATAACCGTTTATACAACTTGCTTAAAAACTTGTATCGGTTCAATGCTGTTGAAAAATTTATTGTAAATGATTCATTGTATCAACAGCAGTATCTCTTTATAAGTGCAAAAGTGATAAACAACTCAACAAATAAGCAATACAACTATATTACACTTAACAAAGGAAAAAATGATGGAATAGAAAAAGAAATGGCTGTTATATGCAACAATGGTATTATTGGAATAGTAAAAGAGGTATCGAATAACTTTTCATCTGTTCTATCATTTTTAAACAGACTTTCTTATATAAGTGCAAAAATAAAAAACAGTGAATATATTAATCCCGGACCTTTAGTATGGGATGGAAAAAATTATCGTTACGGAACGTTAAAAGATATTCCACACCATGTTAAGATAACGATTGGAGATACAATAATAACCAGTGGCTATTCGGCAACATTTCCCGAAGGTATTTTAATAGGTATTATTTCGGATTATTCTCTAAAAGGAGGTAATTATTATGAAATAAAAGTAAAATTATCAACAGATTTTAAAAATCTTAGAAATGTCCAGGTAATTAAAAATCTTTACAGAAAAGAACAAAAACAATTGGAAAAATCCGCACAAAATGATTAAAGTATTACCCAGGAATATATTACGATTTTTGACACTTGTGTTTGTCCAGGTAATTATATTTAATAATATCGAACTTTCAGGGTATATTAATCCTTATATATATATATTATTCATTTTATTAATGCCCTTTGAAACACCTGGGTGGCTTTTGCTTGTACTTGCATTTTTATTGGGCTTATCAATTGACATTTTTTCCGATACTTTAGGAATGCATACCATTGCTACAGTATTTATGGCCTTTCTGAGGCCATATGTTTTACATGTAATTGCACCCCGTGACGAATATGAACCATCTACTTATCCTCGTGTTTACTATTATGGGTTATCATGGTTTACTAAATATGCTGCAATTCTAATTTTTGCTCATCATTTTGTTTTATTTTATGTTGAAGTATTCCGATTTTCAAGTTTTTTTACTACCTTTTTAAGAGTATTAATTAGTTCAGCAGTATCATTACTACTGATAATTTTAAGTCAGTATTTCGTATATCGCAGGTAAGAGATGGATCAATACATTGAAAGAAAATATATAATAGGCACCATTTTTATTGCTATTGCTTTTATTTTTATCATAAGGCTTTTTTATCTCCAGGTTTTAGACAGCTCTTACAAACTTTCTGCAGAAAATAATTCAAAACGTATTGAAATACAATATCCGGCCCGTGGCCTGATATACGATCGTAATGGAACATTACTCGTGTATAATCAACCTGCTTATGACTTGATGATAGCTCCTTATGAACTAAAGGAATTTGATAGCACTGAGATGTGTGAAATACTTAATATATCAATTGAACGACTTAGGTCAGGGATTAAGAACTCTTACAAAAACCGAAGGGACCCCTTTATAAAGCAACTCTCTCCAATAACATATGCGGTGTTGCAAGAAAAACTCTTCAAGTATCCCGGTTTTTACGTCAGACCAAGAACACTCAGAAAATACAACAAGGAAATTGCCGCACACCTTTTAGGATATGTTGGTGAGGTAGATGAAAAAATAATTGAATCAACCCCATATTATTACATGGGTGATTATATTGGAATTAGTGGAATTGAAAAATCATATGAAAAATACCTGAGAGGAGAAAAAGGACAAAAGGTTTATCTTGTTGATGTACATGGCAGAATTATAGGTACCTACCAGGGAGGGAAATTCGATAAAGATGCCATTGTCGGTAAAGATCTTATATGTACCATTGATATTAAGCTTCAAGAGTATGGTGAGAAGCTAATGAAAAACTATAAAGGAAGCATAGTTGCAATTGACCCGTCAAGCGGAGAAGTGCTGACCCTTATTTCTTCACCGACTTATAATCCCTCATTACTTATTGGACGACAACGTACATCAAATTATATCGAACTCAAAAAAGACACACTTGAACCATTATTTAACCGTGCACTTATGGCAAATTATCCCCCAGGCTCAACATTTAAACCTCTTCATGCTTTAATTGCATTGCAGGAAGGAGTAGCAAATTATTACACCAAATTTTATTGTGACCTGGGGTATTACGCCGGAAGAGTTCATGTTAGTTGTCATAATCATAACTCCCCGTTAAATTTTCCAAAAGCGATAGAAGCCTCTTGTAATGCATATTTTTGCAATTTATTTCGGAAAATTATAGAAAATCCAAAATATGCCTCTATTGAAGATGGTTATAATGCCTGGAGAAACCACGTTTTATCCTTTAATTTCGGACAAAAACTAAATTCTGATTTCACAAATGAATTGCGAGGATTTATAGCCCCTTCCTCATACTATGATAAATATTATGGAAAAAACGGATGGAAAGCGCTAACCATTATATCGTTAGCTATAGGACAGGGTGAAATACTTACCACTCCCCTCCAAATGGCTAATATGACTGCAACTATTGCCAACAAAGGATATTATTATAATCCGCATGTTGTGAAAAGTATTCAAGGAACAGATACTATTGACCATAAATTTACTACAAAACAGTATACAACTATTGATTCGGTTAAATTTCTTCCTGTTATTGAAGGCATGGAACTTGCAGTAAATGGTGGACCTGATGCAACTGCCAAATGGATTAGGCATAATAGCATTACAATATGCGGGAAAACAGGTACAGCGGAAAATCCTCATGGAGAAGATCATTCTGTTTTTATTGCTTTTGCCCCAAAAGATACTCCTAAAATTGCTATTTCCGTTTATGTTGAAAATGGAGGTTTCGGATCAACTTATGCTGCACCTATTGCTAGTTTAATGATTGAAAAATACTTAACCGATACTATCACAAGAAAATGGATTGAAAAACGTATACTGGATAGTAACTTGTTACACAAAAATTGAACCGAAGAACAAACATATTAGTAAACATTGATTGGTTACTTGTTGTATTATATTTAGTGCTGATTATTTTTGGCTGGATGAACATATTTGCAGCAAGCTATAACGATAGTTATAAAAGTATATTTGACTTGAATTTCACATATGGTAATCAGCTAATCTGGATTTTATTTTCTTTAGTAACCATTCTGATTATCTTCATCCTTGACCGTAAATTTTATCGTTTCTTTTCATACTTCATTTATGGATTTTCAATATTTCTTTTAATTATAGTTATCTTGTTTGGAATAGAAATTCATGGTTCTAAATCCTGGATAAGGATTATAGGATTTTCCTTCCAGCCTTCCGAATTTGTTAAAATTGGAACGGGTTTGGCATTAGCCAGATACTTAAGTGGTTATAATATGACTAAGTTTACTTTAAAAACATTTTTAATCTGCATAGCAATTATTGGCGTTCCGTTCTTATTGATTTTAGCTCAACCTGACCCTGGAACAGCTCTTGTCTTCGGAGCATTCCTTTTCGTATTATTCAGGGAAGGATTACCTGGTTGGATTTTAGTCCTCATCTTTTTTATTTCTGCACTATTTCTTTTTTCACTTCTTTTCCCAATAGTGAACATTGTAATTGGCTTAGTTGTGATTGCATTGCTTACTCATTATTTTATTAACCGAAAGATAAGTGTATTACTAATTAGTAGTTTACTATTTTTGTTATTTACCGTTCTTGGTTATTATATAAATAACTTTTATGGATATGGAATAAACTTTAGTCTTTTAATACTTCTTTCTTTAGTAACTTCAACAGTTTTTTATATCACACTGGCTTTGCTTTTTAAAATAAAACATGTTGCTTTAGTGCTTGTATCTTTATATGCTTTTATTACATTTCCATATTCTGTGGATTATATGTTTCATAATTTTCTTAAACCACACCAACAAAAACGTGTAAATATTCTGTTAGGAAAAGAAATCGATCCAAAAGGATATGGATATAATGTAAACCAATCAAAAATTGCCATTGGTTCAGGGGGATTTTCAGGGAAAGGCTTTTTAGAGGGGACCCAAACTAAACTTGATTTTGTTCCTGAACAAACTACAGATTTTATATTTTGTACAGTTGGCGAAGAATGGGGATTTCTTGGAACAGCCCTGGTAATAATACTGTTTACTGGTTTGCTTGTTAGAATAGTTTTTATTGCAGAACGTCAACGGGCAAAATTTGCCAGAATTTACGGGTATGGTGTGGCCTCAATCCTTTTTATCCACTTTGCCATAAATATTGGTATGACTATTGGTTTATTTCCGGTTATAGGTATACCCTTACCTTTTTTTAGCTATGGGGGATCATCTGTAATTACTTTTACCATACTCCTTTTTATATTTATTCGCCTTGATGCTGTTAGGATGACATATCTGAAATAATGCTTATCAAATATATAATTTATTTAATTGGCAATCCCAACTTTTTTTTATATATTGTCATCCTCAAGTGTCAAATGAATATTTAGCCCTACTTTTGCTTATAA
>CAZWGG010000224.1:0-8160 GCA_964633305.1 uncultured Bacteroidales bacterium | reverse complement strand
GTCTTTCTCACCAATTAATATACCAACACCAGCACGATTATGGTATGGATCAAATTCAAAGAGGTCAATTGACCCAATGGTTTTATTTTGATTATCATCTTTATTTCTAATGTCGATCATAAGCCTGAGTTGTTTGGTTTGGTAAATATCGAGATGAGAATTTTCAAGATATTTACTTAAGATATACTTGGAGAAAGGAGTAATTGTATTACTTACTTTCCAAGTTTCAATATTATTTTCCCATTTATATAACAAATCGACATCTGATGGTTCGAGAGCTCTTAAAGTAATGTTTTCCGGACTTTTTGATTTATTCATATCTATTTTATTGAGAATGAACTTGTAGTTCTTAAAAATGCATCTTTATAGCCAAAATTATGAACTTTTTCCAAATACTTAAAGGCATTATTGTAATTAGCAAATTTACCGGTAACATAGTGGTACAAGTTATCGGTACATTTGTAAACTGCAACACTATCAAATTCATTAAAGTATTTAGTGTCAACTTTTTTTTTCAGTGCCATAATTTGGATTACCAGGGTATCATTTGTATTGCTTTTATATTGTTTTATCTGTTGCACTTTTTGTGTATTTTCTTTTTGCTCAATGTATTCATTTAAAGCTTCATTATAAATTTTATTAATAGGAAATATAACCCGGTAAATATCGTGTCTGCCAAATCCTTCGGGCGATTGCTTTGAATAATATGCAATTTTACCATTTTTAATAGGGATGTAGAAGATATCATCACCCGTAGAATTTATTGGGTATCCAACATTTTTTGGTTTTGACCACTCACCATTTTCAAGAAAGGTACTGTAAAAAATGTCCATTCCGCCCATATTTCTATGGCCGGATGAACTGAAAAATAAATTTGTATCATTGGTTGTGATAAATGGAGCTTCCTCGTTGTAAGGTGTATTTATGTTCTCTCCCAAGTTTATGGGTTTGCTCCATTCTCCATCTTTTTTTTTTGAACAATACAGATCAAAGCCCCCAAACCCACCTGGTTTGTTGCTGCTAAAAAAAAGAGTATTTTCATCTGATGATATAGATACACTTGTTTCATGGTACCTGGAATTTATTTTTTTATCAATTTCTTTCATAACAGACCATGAACCATCTATGAAATAGCTTACATAAATATCACTATTATATTCGTTGTGTACAATCAAATATAATGTTTGTCCGTCTGCTGTAAGGGAACTGGTATAACAATCACCTGAAGATCCAATCTGTTCGGTAATATCATTTGGTGTGGTCCATTGTTCGTTTTCATTTTTAGTCATAAAAATTCGATCAACTGATTCCCAAAATGATGTGAAAATCAATATTTTTTCATTAGCAGAAACTACAGGATTATAATCGGAAAATCTTGAATTGATAATTGGCCCCAGGTTTTTTTCTTCTATAAGGATAGGTTCTTCAATAAGGCTTTTGGCAATGGCTACACTTTGAATTTTAAGGTTAGCTTTTTCAAACTTTATTTTATCTTTTGATCCAAGTAAGTCCTTATAGTTAAGGTAAATTTGCAATGCCTTATCAAGATAGTTTTTTCTTTGGTACACTTCACCTAAAATGAATAAAACCTCAATTGGAGTTCTTCCTGTTTCATAACCACATTCATTATCTTTTGTTGCAATGTTTTTGGAAGCCTTTACCAAGTATGGGATTGATTCAAATCTTTGCTCTTTTAAATTAAACAAACATTCACCAATTCTGTAATTTATAAATGAATTTGTGCTGTCATAAGCATGAGTTTGCATATAGAAATTCAAGGCGTCTTTATACCTGAGTTGGGAAAAATAATATTCACCCGTAAGAAAGTTATCTTTAGCTTTTTTCTCTTGAGAAAATAGAGAGTTTGTAATAGTAAGAGAATATAACCATAAAGCAATTAATTGATATATGAATTTGTAATTCAAATCAATGCAGTGCTTATACTTGTTTTTATTTTTCGAAATTTGGAAAGTTTAAGTTTATTTCTAGTTTATATATATTTTTGTTTTCACCAGGACTAGAGAATTTGGAAATATAACCCGAATTTCCTTCAACTGTCGGATTAAAGAAAGTATTATCACTGGTATTGTTTATTGGCGAACCTATATTTACCGGGGGTTTCCATTTTTTATTTTCAAATATCGAGTAAAAAATATCTTTTCCTCCCATATTATAATGACCTTCTGAACTGAAAAAAAGTACTTTACCATTTTTTATAGAAAAAGGAGTTACTTCATCAAAAGAAGTATTAATTGTTTTGCCTAGATTTTTTGGTTTTCCCCATTGATTGGTTTTATTTTTTTTTGAAACATATATATCATATCCACCTTTACCTCCTCTACGATCGCTTGAAATAAATAATAATTGACCATTTTCAGAAATTGAAGCATGAGATTCATTTGCATAAGAATTAATTTTTTTGTCTAATTTAATAGCTTTTGACCATTTCCCATCTGTAAAATTGCTGATGTAAATATCAGAGTTTTTATTTTCTTGTCTCACCAGATAGAGTTCAGTACCATCGAATGATAAGCACGTAGGATAGAAATCACCATCTGATCCAATCTGAAAATTTATATTTTTGGGGTCAGTCCATTTTCCATCTTTTAGGGTGCTAAAGAATATTGCATCGTAGAATTTTAAGCGCCTTATAAATACTAAAACCTGTTCGTTTCCTGATAGGGTAGGGGTTAGTTCTTCAGCATTTGTGTTAATATTTTCATCGAGAAGTATTTCATTTACATCAATCGGATTATCTTCAATAATTTTAGCTCTTTCACAGGATTTAATTTCATTTTCAACAATGGTTAAATTATAGTTTCCATAATATAAAGGAGAATTAACAAATGTTTGGTATGCTTCCAATGCTTTATCGAGTTGGTTGTTTATTCGGTAAGCATTTCCAAGGTAAAAATATGCATGAAGTGGGGCCTTGGTTTCTTCAAACGATCGTTTTTTGTATTTATTTTTTTCAGTTATGTTTTTAACAGCCTTTTCAAAATATGGTATTGCTTTGGCTTCCATGCCTTGTATATTTAAGTAGCTTTCACCTATTTTAAAATTATAATTAGAGTTATCAGTATCCGATTCAAGTAATTTTAAATAGTGATAAACTGCTTCTTTATAATCGCCCCGGTTAAAAAAATATTCGCCATCATCAAAATATTCTTCAGCAGAAGATATTTTGTTATCCTGTGCAGAAATATATGACGCAACAAACAAAAAGAAAATAATGACATACAAATGTTTCATGCTGGAATGATTTGGAATTATCCAAATTTAAAAAATCTATTTAGAATATGAAATCTAAAACCAACTTTTACTAAAAAATAATTGAGTTCTTAATAAAAAAAATGAAGTACTTTATTCTAGAATATATAGTATTCACACGTTATAAAATCACATGAATATAGAAACTAAAAAAAATAGAGAAGCGTAAAAAAAGATTCTAATATTATTTAATTTTAATGTTTTCTGGAACAGGTGTACGTTTAATATTTACTTTATTTTCATCAACACCTTTTATTTCAAATTCTACCCTTCTGTTATGTTTTCTTCCCTCAGGATTATCAGTCCCGTCAGGGTTTCTGTTAATGGCTACAAAATTGGTTTCACCAAGACCAATTGTTTTTAGCCTGTGTGCATCAATTCCTTTTGCAAGGATATAATTTAAGGCTGATAATGAACGTTTTTCGGACAATATTTTATTATATGAAGCTGCACCAATGGCATCGGTATATCCAATCAGTTCAATAGTTAAGTTATTCATTTCTTTTAGTAATAATACGATTTTATCCAGTTCCTTTTTGCCTTCTTCGGTTAGTTTATAGCTATCAAAATCAAAATATATGGGATTTAAAAATAGTTCTTTTGCAATTATTGTTTCTTCTTCCCCATGAATTTTTTCCTCTGGAATTTCTTCTTGTGATTCTTCTTCTTCTATTACATCTTCGGTAATTTTTTCTGTAATAGTTTCCTCAATTATTTCGGGTGTAACAACCTGTATTTCATAAATATCTTCTTTGCCAAATCCATCAGGTTCAATAAGCGCCATATACGCTAATTTACCATTATTCCAGGGATAGTAAAATAAATCGTCATCTGTGGTACTTAAAGGATAACCTAAGTTTTCAGGCGTACCCCATTCACCGTTTTCGTTTAATACAGATTTATACAAATCGTATCCCCCTATGCCGTGGTGCCCTTGTGAGCTAAAAAATAAGGTTTTTTCATCTTCTGTAATAAAAGGAGTGTCTTCATTTAATTTCGTATTTATAACTGATCCTAAATTTTTAGGCGTACCCCATTCACCGTTTTCGTCTAGTGTTGACTTGTATATATCCATTCCTCCGATAGCATCCTTTCGATTGCTGGCTAAATACAGAGTTTTTCCATCTTTTGATATGCTTACATGGGATTCCCAGAATTTTGAATTAATTTTTTTTGAGAGGGGTTTTGACTCAGACCAACGACCATTTTTCATATAACTGATATAGATATCACTGTTAAAATTATCTTCTTTGCTAAGATACAATACTGTACCATCGTAAGATAACGATGTTACGTATTGATTACCTTCCGATTGGAGCTGCGGAGTTATATTTATTGGTTTTGTCCATGCTCCGTTTTCGTATCGTGAATAATAAACCGCATCGTAAAATGGCAGTTTATTCATATATAAAATAGTGTTACCATCCCCGGATAAAACAGCCCTGTAGTTTGATGATGCATTATTTATGGGCTTCCCAAGGTTAGTTTTTCTAACTTGCAATGGATTAGACATAAATTCTTCTGCTACTTTGCATGCTTCAATCTCATTGTTTGCATAACTTATACCTTCATTATCATTAGTATTGAGAAGTTCTTTATATTTTGTATAGGCTTCTATGGCTTTATCCAGCATGTTATTTACCCTATAGGCATTTCCCAGGTAAAGATAGGCATCTATTGGTGCTTTTGTTTCCTTATACTCACTATCCTTGTTATTGTTTTTTATGTTCTTAATAGCTTCCAAAAAAAAAGGGATAGATTTATTTTTTTGTCCGGGAATATTTAAGTAGCAAATACCAATTCGGTAATTGATATTGGCATTATTTTTAAAACCATTATTATATAGTTCCATGTAATCATTTAAGGCATCCATATATTCTTCTTGGATGAAAAAGAATTCTGCATCCAGAAAGTATTCTTTCAAAGTCTCATCTGATCTTTGAGCCCGGATAATAAAACCCGATAATAAGATCAAAATCAGAAATAGATGTTTCATATGTTTTTTTTGTGAATTAAACAAATTTACAAAGTATTACAAGAAGTTAAGTAAAATTATACTATTTATTATTAACAAGTTAACCTTTCTGTTGATTTATTCTTTTTTAAGGTAAGAATAAATTTAATAAAATACTTTAAAAGACTCAAATAACAGGCTAACAAATACTAACAATTTTTGAAGAAGTTTTTATCAATATTTTATTTCTTTTGTTTTTTAATTGTTTGTAACAGTTAAGGTTTCAATACAGTTTAATCTATAAAAGATGATAGATGATTCTATAAGGTTTTATTCAAGTCGAAATTTTCAAGATAAGTTGCCACTTTTGCCAGGAAACGACCTCCAAGGGCTCCATCAATAATTCTATGATCATAGGTTAACGATAGGACAACAATATCACGAATGCCAATTCCTAACCCATTTTGCATTGGGACAACAGCAGGTTTTTTCTTAATTGTCCCAATGGCAAGAATTGCAACTTCAGGTAAATTAATAATGGGTGTTCCTGTAATGCTATTGTATTGTCCAATATTTGTAATAGTGAATGTACTGCCTTTTATTTCAGATGGTTGAAGTTTATTATTTCTTGCACGTAAAGTTAAATCATATAATTTATGGGCAAGTCCTTGTAAATTTTCTTTATCTGCCTGTTTTATTACCGAGACAATTAGGTTTCCATCTGTTAATGCCGTTGCAATACCAATATTAATATCTTTTTTAATAATTATTTTATCGCCATTTATTGATGAATTTATTTTTGGAAATTCTTTTAGAACTTTAGCTACAATTTCGGTAATAAGAGCCGTATAGGTAAGGTTTACCCCCTCATCTTTTATGAATTGTTTTTTTACCTTTTCTCTCCAAGTTACCATATTAGTGACATCGGCTTCAGTAAAAGAGGTGACATGTGGAGCTGTTTTTTTTGACCTTGACATATTATCGGCAATTAATTTACGCACACGGTCCATGTGAATAATTTCCGATTGGTTGTGATCGTATGTAAAAGCAGGTTCAAATTTCTTTTCTTTTGGTATTTCAAAATTCAATTCTTCATTATACTTAGTATTAAATGGTCTTCCTGATTTTATATAAGTATTTAAGTCGTCTTTGGTTATTCTGTTGTTCTTCCCTGTGCCTGTAATTTGTTTTAATTCGTCAAATAAGATTTTTCGTTGTTTAGCAAGGTTTTTAATAAACGGTGAGTAGTATTCGTTATCACCTAATTTTGACACAGTAAAGTTATTCGGCGTTTCATTATCAGTGTTTAACAAGGGAGATGCAGCTACTACTTGTTCATCAGAACTTGAAATAGAAATATCAGTATCTCGAACATCAGGGGTATAAATTGAAGGTTCTTTAGTATTTGTAGTGGGTTTATCATTTTCTATTATTGCAATAACTTCACCAACTTTTGGTATTTCTCCTTCTTTATATAATATTTTTGATAAAATGCCTGATATTGGTGCTGGTATTTCCGAATCAACTTTATCCGTGGCAATTTCAACTATCGGATCATCTTCTTTTATAAGATTACCTTCATTAATCAGCCATTTTGTAATAGTGGCCTCGATTATTCCTTCTCCCATTGCAGGAAGTATTACCTCATGTTTTGCCATTTGTTATTTAACTTTTCTTCCCAGGTATTTAAAACCTTTGATAAGTATATTTATATCGTTTGTTAATTTATAATCTTTTGCGTATAGCATATTCACTTTTTCAATCAACATATCATTATTTATTTCTTTTTCAATAGCATCTATTGGAGTAAGCAAGCCCTTCTTAAGAAATGGTAGTTTTTCTTTATCGTAGCTTTCATAGCCATAGTATCCAATAAGAGAATATTTGCCAATAAGAACATAAAATATATTGTGGAATACGACAAGAGGATTTTTAATAAAGATTACTAAAATAGGACTTACCAAAATTAATACAATTGAAACAGATATATCCACGAGTCTTTTTTTTCGTTTGTTAAGGTTACGTGAAATTGTATTGAAACTTAAAATATAAAAATCACCGGCTGAATTAATTGAATTACTGCCAATAATTGAAAGACTTTCAGGAGGTGCAATTTTAAAGTCAACATTGGTATCTGTAAAATCCAGCATGGATTGAATAATACATTGAGATGACATATTTCTGGCACAAAAAACAATCTCGTCTACTTTATTTATAGTTACAATTTCTTTTAATTGAGATATGTTTCCAATGTAGCCATCAGGTTTTTTAGAATTATCCGGATTAACCGTTCCAATAAGCTCTTGAATATTTTGAATTTGGTTTAAAAGAGTAAAAACTCTTTTGCTTTCATCCTTTTTGCCCACAATTAAAATCTTTTTTCTTTTTTTTAATAGTTCAAGTTTGAAATTGTTATTGTCAATACTACTTAACAACCATCGGGTAGAAATGGTTGAGATAAGTGCCCAGAAAGTTCCAATAATTATTAAAGCTCTTGAAAATCTTAAATAGACAGGAAGTAAAGCGTAGACGATTAAGATTAGTAAAGTTCCTGATAAGATACTTCGAATAAGACTATTAATTTTTACATGTTTTTCATAACCACCATAAAGATAAATACAGGTTGTCCATATAAGTATATACGTAGGGACAACAAATTGTAAGTATTCACTAGGATAGCTTCCATTTTTATCAAATATATAATTTTCCCAGTATGGAAGTACAAAATAGTAACCTGTAAAAATTACCAGGATATTTAAAATGGGATTTATCGTGTTTAGAAAGAAACGGCGCAATAAAGAAATACCGGCTCGTAGGTAAATTGCAATGTTAATAAGCATACTAAGGTACCGGGCATTTTTTTTTGAAAAATGCTTTTTTGCAAAAATGATCATTGCTCGGTAAAATAGAATAACATAATTAATACTACCTTTTTT
>CAZWGG010000223.1:0-8180 GCA_964633305.1 uncultured Bacteroidales bacterium | reverse complement strand
TAACGTTTTGTTTTTACCATATCGGCCTCCCCAGCCCCCGTAATGCGGTATTTCAGGATCTTGCAGGCCATTCCGCAGAATATAAAGCCAAAAGGGTGTATCTCCTTCATACCGTTGAGTGGCTTCGGGATACCTCTCTCCCAAAGCGCCGTGTCCTTGTCTAACATTATTGTTGTACCAGTCATGGTCGACAAGTTCCGTATGCGGCCCACAAACGGTTTCAGGTTCCGGTGTGCCACCGTACCATTGAGATACAGCCCTGAATGTTTCCTTGCCACGAACATAAAACAAACCCTGGAATGTATGGTTCATCCTGTCCACATGCTTCAATAACCCTTATCTTACTAATGAATTCATCTATTTCCGAAGGTGTCCTGGACACCTGTATATCCCACAAAGCTTGTGCAAGTGTGTTTGCCCCTCCCCAAACCGATATCCATACAGGCCCGTCGTTATTGTCTACCTGGGCAATAATAAAGTTTGAGCCATCAGTGGATTTTCCATCTCCAACCAAATCCATTCCCTTTTCTCCCTCAACAAAGGGTTGTCCCTCGAATACAATGTTGTGCAGGTCTGCCTCTGCAGGATAACCATCAGCATGTAATAACAGGTTATTTCTTATTAAACCGTATTTCTGGATGATTTCCGTAATGCGGTTCATTTGTATTGCTTTCCAGTTCCAGCACGATGTTGTGCCGATGATCCCTAAAATGTCGAATTCATTGGCATACGTCAGGAACCGGACGAGTGATTGTTCGTCGTCGGGATCAACACCCACGTCGGTTAATACAATAATTTTTGGCTTATATTGATCATAAACATTTATTCTCAGGCCGGCAGTTCCGGTACCCTCATCATTTGTTGCATGTAATGTAACCGTGTACGTTCCGGTTACGGCAACCGTACCGCTTATCACACCGGTTGAAGTATTTATAGTAAGCCCGGCAGGTAAACCGTTGGCATTAAATGAAGTGGGCGTGTTTGTTGCGGTAACCTGGTAATAAAAATTTTCTCCTGCAAGCACGCTCCGGTTTAATGAGCTTGTTATCACAGGAAGTGGATAAACATATTCAAATTCGACCCAGTTGAAATCATAATCGCCATCGACATTCTCAAGTTTTACCACCTGGTTATTTCCTGCCGTCAGGCTTATACCCTCCAGGGTGAATGTCTCATACACGCTCCAGTCATTCGAAGTGGTACTGGTTTGAGTAATATCCATTGTACCCAGTAGCTGATCGTTTATGTATACCTTCAGCTGTTTTCCCGTTAAAGGGGTTGCTGCACGTGCATGGAAATTGTATGTTCCGCTTTGTGATACATTCACCGTGTATTCCATCCACTCTCCATCCCTGAACCATCCAATAATAGGAGTATTATCGTCGCTGTAGGGAGGATGGATA
Source organism: uncultured Bacteroidales bacterium (assembly GCA_964633305.1). Taxonomy (GTDB): domain Bacteria; phylum Bacteroidota; class Bacteroidia; order Bacteroidales; family UBA10428; genus CAZWGG01. The sequence goes on along the minus strand of CAZWGG010000223.1, from coordinate 6,777 downwards.
TCCACGCCTTCGTCCTGCCTGGGTCCATTGCCATTGTTTGATGTATCATTGTCGTGATACGCAATCCCTTCTCCTCCGTAATCAAATTCCTCCACTTGTATTCTTCCGGGTACGGCAAAGGGTATTCCGTTATAGGGAGTCTGTTCCATGGGATTTTCGCTTATATTAATTGTAAGGGTTTCCTCTCCCGTTCCGGAAGCATTGGTTGCACTGATAGCTACCGGGTATGTGCCGGTGACGGAAGGGTTCCCGCTGATCAGGCCGGTTGATGTATTTACGGTAAGCCCGTCCGGTAAGCCCGTGGCATTAAAGGAGGCAGGGGAATTGGTTGCGGCAATCTGGTAGGTAAAACCCTGGCCTGCAGAGCCATTGGCGGTCAGGTTGCTAGTGATAACAGGAACAGGGCTTGCCGATTCAAATTCGACCCAGTTGAAATTATAATCGCCATCGACATTCTCAAGTTTTACCACCTGGTTATTTCCTGCCGTCAGGCTTATACCCTCCAGGGTGAATGTCTCATACACGCTCCAGTCATTCGAAGTGGTACTGGTTTGAGTAATATCCATTGTACCCAGTAGCTGATCGTTTATGTATACCTTCAGCTGTTTTCCCGTTAAAGGGGTTGCTGCACGTGCATGGAAATTGTATGTTCCGCTTTGTGATACATTCACCGTGTATTCCATCCACTCTCCATCCCTGAACCATCCAATAATAGGAGTATTATCGTCGCTGTAGGGAGGATGGATATCCACGCCTTCGTCCTGCCTGGGTCCATTGCCATTGTTTGATGTATCATTGTCGTGATACGCAATCCCTTCTCCTCCGTAATCAAATTCCTCCACTTGTATTCTTCCGGGTACGGCAAAGGGTATTCCGTTATAGGGAGTTTGTCCGCCTGATATAATTGTATTTATATCCTGCTCAGATAAAACATAATTGAATATTTTTAATTCGTCGACATTGCCGTTAAAATTTGAACGGTTATTACCATCCCATTCATTCAGTGATAAAGCATTCCTTGCATTTTTAAAAAACGGATCAAAAGGAAGACCAGCAGAACTTATCATACTGCCGTCGATATATAATTTAATATTACTGTTTCCTACAGTTACTGCTACATGATGCCATATTAAGTCGTTTATATCATACTTTTGAGATGCATACCATACAATACCCGTGGCGCCAAATTGAGAACCTATTCTTGTACGGATATTTCCATCAGGAAACACATCAATTATAAATGCCGTATCACGCATAGCGTCACCTATTGAAAAAATTGCGCCTTCAAAAGTAGGATTCGGATTATCAAGAAAGCGAACCCATGAAGAAACTGAAAAATTGTTTAATGTTATAACCGGTAACTGCATATAATCATTAACAGCATAATCATCCGGATCGGTGTTATTGAACCGTATACTCTGGCCATCGATACCTTGTTCATATAAATAGGTTGTGCCGTAAAGGGTGCCATTATATCCTCCAATTACGTCGTTCGTATTTCCGTTAAAAGGATAATACCGAAATGGAACAGGATTGCCTGATTGTGCATAGGTTAATATATTTATACAAAGTAAAAATTGAATTACCAGTAGAACCCGCAGAAAAAATTTAAGATTCATTTTCATTCTAATAAGAGTTTAATTGTTAGGACTTATTCTTACTACTTCTTACTTTTTTTAATAGGCAGGAAGAAATAAGGCTGATAAACCAGCTTAATTTTTAATAATACATTTATATACCAGACAACAACACTTTAAAAACCTTCCTGATTTTTTTTAAAAAAATTTCGCAAGCATTTAACAATTCTCTAAAAACCTACTGGAAATTAGTTGATTATAAAAATAAAAACGAAGCTAACTTTAACGATTTTCGTTTATTGTTACCGGGTGAAGTGTAAGCCGAAAGGACAAATAATAAAGTTTAAAAACCGGGTTCTCCTCACTTAACTATAGGAAAAACCTCTTTAGTATTATTATAAGTTACATCTACAAAATAAGCTCCTTGCCATAAATGTGAAACCGGTATTGTAAAACTGCCTTTTTGTGAAGGTGGAAAATAGATGTATTTATCACGAATAATGCTTTTTGCCGAATAAACAACTATATTCATCTCTTCCCCTGCTTTTTTCAGTGCATAGTCAATGGTAAGATAATCTTTAACAAATGTTGGATACACGAAAATTTTGTTCCCTGGCAATTCATCTTTATTTACAGTAATAAGAATATCATTTCCCCTTATTAATATTCCTACATTTCCAATATTTGGTATTTCAGTATCTAATTTAACATTTACATCTCCAACGCATTTAAAACCAGGTCGTTGAGCATATACTTCATACATATTGAAAGGAATGTTTGTGAAATTAAAATATCCCATACTATCTGAAACAGTAGAAATTTCATACTCGTTTTCATTATTTACCAGGTGAACAGGAACAAAACTGCCAGGTAATTTATCTTCAGGGGTTTCAATTAATACCCTTCCACTTATCCTTCCCGAACCAACATCAGTGGGTTCTTTAGGAATAAGCCTTATATCTGCATCTATCATATCACCTGTTACTACAGTTTTATTAGCCTCTTCCCAATATTGTTTATTAACCCGGTAGGTAGGCAGGTAACCAGAATTGGTATCATAAGGAATAGCCAATAGTATGTAGGTTCCACCTACAATACCGGTAAATGAATAAACACCGTTTTTAACTTCTGTTTCGGAAATATAAGCATAACTATTATTCTCAAAACGGTATAAAATAACTTTACCTTTTTCTAATACACTTGTTTGTTTATATACAGTGCCTGAAATACTGTAATGGGGTTCATCTATTGCAATTACAAATTCGTCGGAACAACCATTTGCATCTGTAATGGTCAGCAGGTATATACCTATAGGCAAATTCTGCAGGTCTTCAACAGTATCACCTGTATTCCAATTATAGGAATAAGGCCCGGTACCTCCTACAACGGTTAAGTTGATTGTCCCATCGCTTTTACCATGGGCTGACACATTTTCCCCTTTATACGAAATAAACAGGTCGCATTCTCCTGAACCAATAAATATTGCTTCACTTTCTGTACAACCGTTTTTATCAATCACTATAACCGTATAAACATCTCTTGATAAATTTTGAATATATTCAGTCGTATCATTTGTATTCCAAAGAATGGAATAAGGTTTTTCTCCTCCTTTAATGGTTAAGTCAATTGATCCGCTATATTCATCTTCAGTCGATGCATCGGTTTTTTGATAACTAACTTGTAAATCACAGCTTATTTCTTCAATAAGAATAGTATCTTCTGCCGTACATCCTGCACCGTCCGAAACAATAACATAATAATATCCTTCTGTATTTACTGTTATATCTTCAAGCACTTCTCCATTACTCCAGTTAAAACTATATGGTTGGACTCCTCCTGTAACTGTAAGATCAATATCTGCATTAGGTTGGCCCGGGATTAATAAGTTTTCGGATGTGTAAGAAAGCTGCAGGTTACATGGGCCTGATGCTACGGTAATAGTATCGGTTGCTTTACAACTAAATGAATCTGTTACAGTTACATTATAAGTGCCTGCTGTTATTCCTAATAAATTGTCCGTGGTATCTGCTGTGTTCCACTCATATTTGTATTGTTGCGAACCACCGGTCACAGTTAATTCAATATTCCCGTCACCTGCTCCCGGATAGGTCTCATCTGCAATTACACTATTAATTTCAATATTACATATATCAGTATATAACTCCAATATTTCCTGTTCGGATAATTCCCTGTCATAAATTCTTAATTCATCTAATTCACCATTATAATGATTATCGCTTCCATTACCCGAAAAAGGGGCATTGCCAACATAAGTTGGTTCAATCGTTGAATTGAAATAAGTTGAATATTCTTTTGTTTTCTTACTTATCATTTTTCCATCTATCCATAGTTGCAATTCGGTAGAAGTATTATTTATAACACAATGTTTCCATTTATTATTTTCCATTGACTTTTGCTCATTAATTATCCATTCATCAAACGGGAAGAAAGTTGCCGTATCATAATCAATAAATTTGGAACGAACATGATCATAATTGTCGATTGTATTATAAAAAGATGCTGAGATAATATTCTCTTTACTATGATTATTTGATGATAATATATTAAGTCCTGGCTTATTTGTAAAAATAGTCCTGTATTTTGATACAATAGCCTCATTAAGCTCACTTTCCAATCTGCCTCTTGGTTTAATCCAAAAAGAAAATGACAAACCGTATGTAATATCTAAAGTATTGGTTAACTCCAAGTAATCGCTAAAACCATTAAAATCATGGCTTCCATTTTTCACCCCGGGTGAATATACTTCATGAGAATGCTCAATACCGTGATTTTTATTCCCGCTATAATCATTAGCATCACCGTTAAACGGGTAGTATGCGATTAATCCTTTTTCAGGAGCATCAACATTAACGGATATTAATTTTGAGCAACCTACGGCATCAGTAACATTAACCGAATATTTACCCAAAGGTAACCCTGTTACGGTACTGGTTGATTCGCCTGTATTCCAGATATAACTGCAGGGAGACTGGCCTCCGCTTGTTGACAATTCAATTTTTCCATCGGCATTTTTGGTACTTGAAGCATTAACTACCGAACTTATAATATTCAAGTCGCAATTGTAATCGTATAATAATAATACCTCTTCAGGGGTTAATGACCTGTTGTATAAACGAACATCATCAATACTGCCCAAAAAGAACATGGGATCGCCAAATAATATACCAAAATCAGTAAATCCTACTGATATTTGCATGTCGTTGCTTAAGTCAATATCTTTATTTTCAGTAGTAACAAAATTTACCAATTGCCCGTCTAAATATAATTGCCATAACGAATCGTTTACAATTCCAACAATATGATGCCACATTCCCGTTGTATATAATCCGGGAGACGATTTTAATGCTATCAAATCCCCCTTTCCATTTTCTCCTTTTAAATATACTTCACCTAAGGGGGTAGTTCCAATTTCAAATCCTTTTCCAATATTCGCATCATACTTGCTAACAATTGATTGATTCCTGGAATCTTCTGTTTTAAACCATGCTGATACGGAAGCCCTATCAGAAAAATAAGAAGGGATTATATCCAGCACCCTGGCATTTACTCCATTAAAATGGATAGCTTGATTTGTAACATTAAATCTGCTCGTTGAATAATAAAAGTTAACGCCATTAGCATGATTATTATTCCCGCTTGAATCGGCCATATTGTTATCAAACTTATAATATATAACCAATCCATCCTGTAAATTCTGGGAATTTGACTTAAGTAAAGAAATTACAATCATGCAACTAATCAGTATTCCTTTACCCATACCTGATATGTATATTTTACCTAAATACATAATTTAACCCAATACTCAAACCATACGAATTATAGTATTTTTTTGCTTTTATACTTGATTTATAACTAGAAAATAAATTTCGTTGATAAAATATATCCATAGACAAGTAAGTATTCTTATATAATTGATAATTAACCCCGACTGAACAGGCCACTTTCATACTAAATCTTCTGAAATAATCCTGAGGTGGCCCCAAATTGTTATTTTCCGAGGCATCATTTGCTATTTTTCTATATGAAATAGCCGTTAGAATACCTGGAATTATTCCTGCTTTGAAACTTATATTTGCTTTTTGAAACCAAATTCTGTACCCGGCAAAAACAGGCATTTCAATTATGGAAAACCTATATTGTTTAGGGGCTTTAGTTTGAATTGTGTCTGTTTCAATATCCCAAATTGTATCTAATACATATTGGGTTATCCATTCTCCATCTTCATAGACATAAAATGTATCACTGTAATAAGGTGTAAAATTTATTGTATCATTTGTTAATTGTATATTATTATAATATAGTATATCGTCATAACTGCCGATATTTAACCCTAAAGCGTAAAGAGTTTTTGATTTACTGCGCTGAATTCCGAGTGATATGCTCCGTCCTCCTGAAGATTTGCTATTTGTTAAATCATAACCGTCAAATTCATAGAGACTTGATCCCTTTGTATACTGATAAAATTGATGGGAAAACGACGATTTCAGCGATATTTCCCAAAAGATATCCTTATTTGTTTCTTTATTATATAAATGAATAGTGTCTCCTGGTAAAAAAATTGTATCATATTCATAAACTGTTTCCTCTACAGTTACAGTGTCTACCAAAATATTAACAGTTGTATCCGTTGGTAAATCCTGGGAATAAGTTTTTTTTTCCAGAAAAATAAATTGCTTTATAATTATAACAATAAATATGAGATATTTTGAAACCTGAGACATTAGTATGAGATTACTAATTTTTTGCAAATATTAACATATATTTTTAAATATAACCTGTAATTATCTTCATTTTTTAAATAACCTTTTCTTTTTCTTTGATACGGAATCTTTTACATAAATATCATCCTGTTTGAGAATAGTGACTTTATTTACCTTTTTCTTCTTTTGTAATAAGTATTTTTTTTCAATTTGTTCAACCGGGTCTTTTTTTTCTGTATTGTTTTTTACAGAATCAACTTTAAGTTGTTCCTGGTTATTTTCTTTTGTATAACTGGTCTCTTCTATTCTTTTTTCCGGTTTCTTTATATATGTTTTTATCTTTTTATTCTCTATCTCCAGGGTTGAATTTTTAATTGGTTTATTTGTTTTAATTATGGAATCATGTAATTCTAGCATGCCGTTTTTGTTCTTACTGTCAATTTTAGCAGGGGTGTTATTTTTTAATTTTAGCATTAACA
>CAZWGG010000222.1:1057-8206 GCA_964633305.1 uncultured Bacteroidales bacterium | reverse complement strand
CTTTCTTTGAGGATAAAAAAGATGAAATAAGCCAATTGCTTGAGTACCTGGCTGAAACATTCCCTGAAATAACATCATTGCTTTATGTAGTTAATCCGAAAGGAAATGAGACGATTGATGATCTTAACGTTATTGTATACAAAGGATGTAATTTTATTTCTGAAGACCTTGAGGGCTTGCAATTCAAGATAGGTCCAAAATCTTTTTTCCAGACAAACCCCGCGCAGGCATTAAAATTATACCGGATAGTACGTGACTTTTGCGGGTTAACCGGAAAAGAAACAGTATATGACCTTTATACCGGAACAGGTACGATAGCCCTTTTTGTTTCTCGTTATTGCCAACAGGTTATAGGAATTGAGAATATCCCCGAGGCTATTGACTATGCAAAAAGAAATGCAGAAGAAAATGCTATTCAAAATACATTTTTCTATAGCGGTGATACTAAAAATGTACTAACAGATAATTTTGTTGAACAACATGGCCATCCCGATGTAATTATAAGCGATCCCCCTCGCACAGGTATGCACGGCGATGTTGTACAACAAGTACTAAACATTCAGCCAGGCAAAATTATATATGTTAGCTGTAACCCGGCCACCCAAGCACGTGACATACATCTAATGTCTGAAAAATATAAATTAAAAAAAGTACAGCCGATAGATATGTTTCCTCATACGCATCATGTTGAGAATGTGGTATTAATGGAATTGAAATAAATTAAGATAAAACATGAAGAAGTGATAAAACAAGGTTTTTTAGCCTGGTTTATCTTTTTTCACCTTTTGGCGTAAAATTTCCATCTCAATAGTAACCAAGTAGTAAGGTTATGTAACACAATATATAATCTTGAAAAGATTCCATTATTGTAGAATTTTATTTTCTTATTTTTGTAAGAATTAAGATAATAATGAGATGCATATTGGCCCGATTCCGATAAGGTTCGTTGATATTATTGATATCCTACTGGTAGCATTTATAATGTACCAGATTTACATGCTTATAAAGGGCACTATTGCCACTTATATATTCATCACGGTACTGGCTATTTTTGGGTTATGGTGGATAGTTAAGGACCAGTTTTTGTTGTTAGGCTCTATACTCGGTCAGATTATAAATGTTGGGGTTATAGCGGTGTTGGTTGTTTTCCAGCCTGAGTTAAGAAGGTTTTTAGTACTTATGGGTACACGTTACTTGTCCAAAACAGGTATTACACTTGATAATTTATTCCCGGGTACTACTAACTTAGAGAAAAATCTTCCTGTTAATTCTATTGTCAAAGCTTGTATCAATATGGCAAAAAAAAGAACAGGAGCCCTTATCGTGTTAAAAAAGAAATCTCCGCTCGATGCGTATGAAAAAAGTGGTGATATACTTGATGCTACCATCTCAAGCAGGCTTATTGAAAGTATATTTGCAAAAAACAGCCCGCTACATGACGGTGCAATTATATTAATACATAATAAGATAAGGGCTGCCCGGTGTGTATTGCCTTTATCAGATAATTTTGAGCTTCCCCCAAACTATGGCCTAAGGCACAGGGCAGCTATCGGCCTTACCGAAGAAACCGATGCATTGGTGGTTATCATTTCCGAAGAAACAGGAGAAATAGCAGTTGCCGAATCAGGAAGAATTCGGCCTGTGGATACAAAAATCCTTTTCCACATTCTTGAAAAGGAATTTATTTCACGAAAGGCAGCATAATTTTATTCTTTATAAAAGAATCTTCTATCAACCTCTTTCATTGATCTTGTATTTAGAGTAATCCTTTCTCTTTAAGGGAAGATTTTATTTTCTTATGATTATTCCAGAATTTGGTTTCAATACGTTTAAGTAATCTTTTGAATTCAGGATAATCTTTAATGTTATCGATTAATGGGTCTATTTTTAAAAAAATAAGTGTCCAATAATGATAATTATTTTGTTTAGAGAATAATTTTATCTGTTCAATGGCATTTTTTGTGTCCCCCCTAAACGAATAAAATACTGCTAAACTTAGATGTTTATAAATAGATTTATCGTTCTCTGCATCTTTTTTAAATTTATTAAAATAGTTGTAAGATTTCTCTTTCAGTCCCATTTCCGATAATACTAATCCTATTTTTGCATTTTCAAGTTTATAAATATCCAAATTTAGAGCTTCCCTGGTGTCTATAAATTTCTTATAATATTTATAAGCATTTTCATAATCCCTCATGTAATAATATATTTTCCCTATTTCCTGCATAATATCCAAACGGGTTGTGTCTTTATTAAATGCTTTAATTAAACGATCTTTTGTTTGCCGGATATCTTTGTCCCTTGCATAAAGTATGTAAGCTCTTACGTATTCCGAAAATAAATTCTCAGAATTATATTCCAACGATTTGTTGATGTACTTTTCTGCCTCTTTTACAAAACCTGATTGTATAAACGCATTGCTTATATGTAAATAAATAAAACTTGCTGTAACGGAATCATGTGCAGCAATGTCTAATTTAATTCCCTTCAGGGCATATTCCAGGTATTTTGCTGTGTTAGGAATATAATTTGTGTAGAAATCTGATAATATGTTAATGACTAGGGCAGAATTGGGATTATATTCCAAGGCCTTTTCAAGGTAAGGAACAGCCAATTCATTTTCTCCATTATTCATGTAAAACATAGCCTTGGCAATTAAACTCTGTGGCAACTGTGGATCAAATAATAAGGCCTTATCTGCATAATTGTTAATTTCATTCGAATATTTTTTTTCTGCCTGATATGCATCTAAGAGGTAATAAGCAATACCAATATCTGCATAAGCACGGGCAAACTCGTTATCATGTTCTATGGCTTTCTTAAAATAAGTAATAGCTATTTCTAAACTTTCACGGTTTCCTTTATAAAAAAGATCAAGACCTTTTAAAAAATAATCATAAGCAACAAGGTCGTCCGTTGGAATTTTATTAATTCTTTCTTCTTCTGCCGGGGTGATTATTACTTGTATTTCATCAGCAATACTTTTTGCAACTTCCATTTGCAATTTAAATATATCCTTTACTTTCCTGTTATATTGTTTGGCCCATAAGTGCTTATCACTCGATGCTTCAATTAGTTGCACATTAAGTAAAATTTGATCGCCAATTTTTTGGCCACTTCCTTCTACAAGATAATTCACATTCAACTCCTTACTAATTTCTGAAATCATTTTAGGATTGTTCCTGTAATTTTCAACCGAGGTTCTACTTATGACCCTTAAGTTTTTAATTTTTTGAAGATCATTCAGTATTGATTCCATTAATCCACTAATTATATAAACATTAGTAGAATCATTACTATCGTTTATGAACGGTAAAACAGCTATTGATTTCTCAAAGTTGTTTTTTTTGGATGAGAATGGGTTAAAAAAGATGAATAGTACAGTTACAAGAAAAATAAAAATAATTGCCCCAAATATTGCAAGTATTCTTTTTTTATTGGATTGACCAATTTGAGTAGAATCATCTTGTGTTAGATTTCTTTTCCCGACTTCACCCGGTGGATATCCGTAATACTCCCGGAAACATTTGATAAAGTACGATACACTGCTAAAACCAACCTTATAGGATACTTCGGAAACAGTTAAAGAAGTCTGCCTCAACATTTCCATTGCATGTTTCAAGCGTACCTGCCTGATAAACTGGCTAACGGATAGTCTTGTTAACTTATTCAGCTTACGAAGCAAGTTAGAACGGCTCATGCCTATTTCATGTGCAAGTTCCGATACTCCAAACTTCTCATTCGATATGTTCTCCTCTATAATTTCTGTAATTTTTTCTACAAAATTATTCTTTACAGAGTAAGAATCCGCCATTGTTATTGCTCGTTAAATTGAAATTAAAATTTTTTGTAAAAGATACGAATAATGAACAAAGGTACAACCATCATTTGCATCATAATTTATATCCTTTCAACATAATTACAACAATCTCACCAAATATGATAGTATTAGCTTCATAGTTGATTAGTCACGCATCAGGGTTTTCCGGAACTTTACACCGTTAAAAAAAATGTTAAATTTTAAAACAAACTAGTAATGAAAACACAAAAAATTATCTCAGTTAAAGTTGTAACAACAGTAATGTTAACAGTCATACTTCTAGCTTTTTCTTCATGTAAAGGTAAACAGGGAAACTTAGCTAAAAAGAAGGAACAATCTGCAGTTTCACAAGCAAATGCTAAACCCCCAAGTATAGATATTCATACTGCTGCCTTAACGGGAAATCTTGAAGCCATTCACCAACATATTAAAGCAGGTTCAGATCTTAATACAAAGGAACCTTTAGGGGGATCCACTCCCCTGATTACAGCAACAGTATTTGGCAAGACTGACGTGGCTTTAGCCTTAATTGAAGCTGGGGCCAATTTGAATTGCAAAAACAATGAAGGATCGACCCCGCTTCATTGTGCTGCATTTTTTTGCCGTACTGAAATTGTTAAGGCCTTGCTTGAAAAAGGTGCCGACAAAAATTTAAAGAACAATTACGGATCTACTGCATTGGAATCTATTACAGGTTCGTTTAATGATGTCAAGGGTATTTACGACCACTTTAGCAAGGAGCTTGGTCCAATGGGATTTAAACTGGATTACGCATACATTGAAAAAACCCGTCCCAAAATTGCTGAAATGCTTCGATAGACTAACTTCATAAATCATTAAAAATGTTAACCACAAATAGAAGATATGACATAGATTGGTTAAGGGTAATAGCGATAGGGTTACTTCTAATTTACCATATCGCTATTGTTTTTCAACCGTGGGGAGTATTTATCGGATTTATCCAAAGTGAAAAACCACTGGAATCATTATGGATACCTATGGCTATATTAAATATATGGAGAATACCTTTGCTTTTTTTTGTATCTGGAATGGGGGTTTGTTTTGCAATAAAGAAAAGAAATTGGAAACAATTGTTACTTGAGAGAACAAGGAGAATTTTTCTGCCATTCTTGTTTGGAATTTTTTTCATAGTTCCTTTGCACCTTATTATATGGCAAAAATACTACCATCAGGATATAACATATTCTCCTAATCCGGGCCATTTATGGTTTCTGGCAAATATTTTTATTTATGTTATCGTGTTGTCGCCTGTTTTCTTCTACTTAAGAAAAAATGAAAATAGCAGAGTTAACAGATGGTTAAAAAAGCTGTTTAGCAATCCAGTAGGATTGCTGCTAATACCAGTATGTTTTATTTTAGAGGTGATATGTGTCAAGCCCGAAATATATGAAATGTATGCCATGACTTTACACGGATTTTTGCTGGGGTTATTGGCATTTTTATTTGGTTTTTGTTGCACGATTATTGGAAATACTTTTTGGCAAACCATACTCAAATGGAGATGGCTATTCTTATCTTTTGCCATAACACTTTTTACGGTTAGGTTAATTGAATTCCAGTTAAAAGCACCTAATTATCTTATGGCAATTGAATCGAACATGTGGATATTTGCTGCATTTGCTTTTGCATATAAGTACCTTAATCACCCGAGCAAAACATTACGTTATTTAAGCCAGGGAGCATACCCAATTTATATTATACATATGATCTTTCTATACCTGGGTTCTTTCTTAATACTACCACTTAGTATTCCAACTACAGCAAAATTTATCTTAATTGTAATGTTTACAAGCATAGGATGTTTTACTTTATATGATTTGATAATTAAAAGAGTAGGCTTTTTACGGCCATTATTTGGTTTAAAAAACATAAAAAATGCATACAGCATATAAAATCAAGTCGGGTTTCAGCATAATAAAAATAATAATGAAAGTTCATGTACTTTTAAAACGGCCTTAAAAAGCTGTCAAGAACGAGTCTGGAGACTGCCTACCACCTTCCGAGTGTCACCGTAGTTTGGTTAAAGAATGTTTTTTTTCAACTGATTCACAACCTCATTTGATATAAATAAAATTATTTCATAAATTGCAACCCTATTTAAGGTAAATAAGTATATAAATTCTCAACATAAACGTTTATTGTGAAATCACAAAAGAAAAACTCAAATCATCTTCAATTTATGAAGAAAGGGTTACTGAAAAATATTGTGGGATGAGCGTTGCTATGTCAAATGTTAAAGTCGGATCAGTAATAGATATTGAAATACAAACTATGTATTGACAAACCAATTTTTCTACCAAAAGAATATTTGAATTATAAAAGAGTTATTTAATCAAATCATAAAAAAACATTCAGAACCAATAATAATAAAAATTAGATCATGAAAACAATTATCACTTTTTTTACCATTTCTGTCGTAATAGTAAATTTTAGTTATTCAGCAAAAGCACCTATTGTATTTGGAAAAATAGATAAGGCCGATCTTGAAATGAAATACTATGAGCCTGATTCAAGTGCGCCGGCAGTAATTTTGTGTGACTATGGTTATTTTAGTGCTAATGACTATCGTTTTCGCAGGATTTTACGTATTAAAATACTAAAAAAAGAGGGACTTGCATGGGCAGACAAGGTATTTCCCACATCAATGAAGTCTGATATAAGAGGAATAACTTATAACCTTGAAGAGGGTGAAATCGTTAAAGAAAAATTAAAATCATCTTCAATATTTAGTGAAAGGGTGAACGATGACTACTACAGGATGAGGGTTGCCATGCCCAATGTAAAAGTTGGCTCTGTTATTGATATAGAATTCGGACACCCATTAATCCCCAAAGAATGGCGATTTCAGGACGTGATACCGGTAAAATGGAGTGAATTGGTGTTGGAACCCACTACTATTTTACGGTTTCGTAAAAATATGTTTGGCTACGAACCCTTGTATATTAATACTGAAAACCGGTACGTAGGTAAAGATATGCCTGCCTTTAAAGCTGAACCTTACATGAACTCAATAGAAAATTATATCACAAAATTTGAATTCGATATTCTTGATATTAATATCCCGGGGTATTATAAAACTTACACAACTAGCTGGGAAGCAATAAGAGTTTTCTTAAATGACCACGAGTATTTTGGAAAAGCCTTAACCGGTGCAATGTATCTAAACAGTGTAGCAAAGGAAATTGAAACAAAAACAGGGATCATTATTGATAAATCAAAACAGAAATTATTTGTTCGTCTTTTGCTGGAAGGAATAAAAGAATAATAACAAATACTATAAGGTGTAACTTGTGTTCGCCAGATTAAAT
>CAZWGG010000222.1:0-1047 GCA_964633305.1 uncultured Bacteroidales bacterium | reverse complement strand
AAAAGAAAAGAAACAAAATATAATACCAAAGAAGAAAAACTGAAAGCTGCATTTGAAGCCGTAAAAACCATAAAGTGGAATGAATATATAAGTTTATTCTCCTCTTCACCAAATATGAGCTTTATTTATAAAAAAGAAGCAGGAAATTCTACCGATATAAATTTTATACTAATTCAATTATTAAGAAAGCTGGACTTTGATGCAAACCCCGTTGTATTGAGCACAAGAAGCAATGGAGTATTATCGCCAATATATCCTAGTTTAGAAAAACTAAATTATGTAATTGCCCATGCTAAAATAGATGATAAGGTCTATTTACTTGATGCAACTGAGCAATATCTTCCTTATTACCTGTTGCCCAAAAGATGCATTAATTGGCAAGGAAGATTATTACTTGATCAAGAAAACATGTGGGTTAACCTTAGTACTGATAAAAAAGATAAAGAATATGTAAATTATGACCTGGCGCTGGATGAAGATTTGTCTTTAACCGGTAAAATGACATATGAAAAAGTTGATTACTCGGCATTTAATTTTAGAAAGAAATACAAAAAATTCAACAGCCAGGAAGAATACATTGAAGACTTTCTGCAAGATAAACCCGGACTTTCCATTATTAGCGCTAACATTGAAAATATTGACAGCATCTATCTTCCGGTTAAAGAAAAATATGAAGTTAAACTAACAAACCAGCTAAATGTATTTGATGATGAAGTTTATATTCTGCCACTATTCTTTGAACAATTGAAAGAAAATCCATTTAAAACCGAACAGAGAAAATATCCTGTAGATTTTGCTTACCCTATTGAAAAAACATATATTATTAAAATAACTATACCTGAAGGATATTCCTTATCAAAAGTTCCACAAGCCATAAATATGAAAATGCCTGATAAATCGGCCCAAATGCTTTATACAATTACAAATCTAGGAAATACTGTTATGGTTACCTGTAAATTTAATATTGATAAACCCATTTATCTTCCGAATGAATATGCGTACTTGAAAGAATTTTTTATGCAAACAATAAAAAAACATTCCGAACCT
>CAZWGG010000221.1:0-8207 GCA_964633305.1 uncultured Bacteroidales bacterium | reverse complement strand
TGCTTCTTGCCCTATGGATAAATGGGCAGGTCCAGGGTGATTATAAGGTATACCATGATATTCGCCGGTAGTTTTAATTAAATTCAGCATGGTTTCAAATTCTCTTATAATTTGCATATCTCTTATAATTCGAATGAAATCTTCATCTGAATAATTCTTTCTTTCTTCGGCAAATGTTTTGTTATACTGGTTTACCGGAATACCTGGAAAAGTTATTTTGCCTGCCTTTCTTACTTCTTTCGGATTTATAAATTGTACTTTAGGCATATTTCTATAGTATTAAAAATTGAATACTGTTTCTTTAAAAATTTCAGAGACAGTTGGATGAGGAAAAACAATTTCCTGTATATCTTTAATTCTCATTTGCATCTCAATTGCCATAGCTGCCCCGTAAATAATTTCCGATGAGGGGTTTCCTATCATATGAACGCCAAGGATTTCACCGTATTTTTCACCTGCAATAATTTTTATCAAACCATTTTTCCCTTCATTTTCCGCAACAAACCTGCCGGCATACGTCATGGGCAGTGTTGCCTTTTTTATTTTGATTCCTTGTTTTACTGCATCTTCTTCTTTAATACCTACATAAGCAATTTCGGGGTTTGTATATACCACACCGGGAATAGCATGATAACGCATAACATCTTTTTCACCCATAATAGTGTTTACGGCAACTTCTGCTTCCCTATACGCTGTGTGTGCCAATAGGGAAAAACCTGTAACATCTCCTGCTGCAAATATATTTGGAATGTTTGTACGGCAACTGTTATCGATTTTAATGCCATGGAAAGAAAATTCAACGCCTACATTTTCCAGGCCAATCTCTTTAACATTTGGTTTACGCCCTGCTGCAACCAAAAGTTTATCGGCAAAAATTTCACCCGGACCATTTTGGTTTTTATAAATTACAGAATTGTTTTTTACTTGCTTCACTTCTGCCTCCAGGAAAAACTCTATGCCTTTTTTACTAAGTTCGTCACGAAGCATGATACTTAACTCCCTGTCAATACCCGGGAGTATCTCATCCATCATTTCAACAACCCGGACTTTTGTTCCCATACTATTGAAAAAGCTGGCAAATTCTATCCCGATAACACCACCTCCAATAATATTAATTGATGCAGGGATTTCATTGATTTGCAGAATTTCCCGGTTTGTTAATGATTTTTTTTCATTTAATCCTTGAATAGGAGGGATAGCGGCCTCGGAGCCGGTTGCGATAAGGATATTTTTACACTGATAAGTTTCATTTTGGGTTTTGACAATAATATGGTCTGTTTTTCTTTCTTTTAGTGTCGCCTTTTCGAATACTACTTTAACGTTACAGGCTTTCATTTTTGTTGAAACTCCTGCAACAAGTTTTTTTACTATTTTATTTTTCCTGCCCATTATTTTAGTAAAGTCAAAAGAAACGTCATTGCAGGTTATTCCATATTTCTCACTATTTCTTGCATTTTCATACAGTTTTGCTGTGTAAAGTAAAGTTTTTGTTGGTATACATCCTTCATTCAGGCAAACCCCGCCAAGTTGACGTTTATCGAAAAGTACAACTTTCAATCCTTTATGCCCGGCCCTTTCTGCGGCTACATATCCTGCCGGACCTGCTCCTATTATGCCTAAGTCGTACATATTAAATTGTTATTTTAAGATTTTCAATTTGCAATTTAATTTCTCTAAGAAAAGCTGATGCAGGCGCTCCGTCAAGTACGCGATGATCATATGTAAGTGAAAGTCCCACGTAAGGAATGAAACCGATAATTCCATTTCCAATATCGCCCGGGCGATGAATAATGGTATTTACACCAAGTATTCCGGATTGTGGGAGATTAATAACAGGGGTAAACATTTCAACCCCGAACGAACCAAGGTTAGATACAGTGAACGAGGCAGATGAACTTTTTAACAATTCGGGGTCTATGCTACCGAGTTTACATTTATCTGCAAGTTTTTTCAGTTCAGTGGAGAGTTGCTGGATAGATAAATTATCGGCATTTCGTAAGGTTGGCACCATTAATCCACGATTGGTATCCACGGCTATCCCCAGGTGAACTTTTTTAAACGTTTTGATGCTGTTGCCAAGAAAATGAGAATTAATTTCAGGCATTTTTTTCAGGGCCTGAACAACCGCGTAACAAATCATATCGTTTAAGGTAATGTTCACGATTTCATTTGCTTCGGTTTTCTTTTTGATTTCTGACCTGTATTCAAGTAACCTGCGTGCATCAGCACTCATATGGTGGGTTAATTGCGCCGAGTTCTGCAAAGATGCCAGCATGTTTTGTGCGATTATTTTTCGGATACTTGAGAGCGTTTTTATTTCAACATCATCTTCAATGAATTCTCTCGTATACAAATCAGAGCTTAATACTCTTCCTCCTGGTCCGGTTCCTGTTTGAGGAATGCCAACATCTTCCAGTGAAGTAATGTGTTGTGAGAGTCTTGACAATGGATTTCCCAGTTTCATGTACAATTCAATATCTTTTTCAATGATCCTTCCTCCGGGGCCACTTCCGTTGATATTTTTATATGGTACACCTAATTTATCAGCAAGATTTTTAGCACGTGGCGATATCTTTATTTTTGTTGAAGAGGAAGCAGATAGTACTTCATAAACCTGTGATTGTATTTCATCTTTTTCTTTTGATTCCAGGATATCTTTTTCTTGTATTACTTCACCGGTCTGTCTTTTATCTTTGGATGGAATAAACTCATCGAAATTCTCACCTGGTTTTCCTATAATGGCTACATGGGTTAAAACCGGCACCTCTTCTCCTTCCTCAAAGAATAGTTCTAAGACAATTCCGTCTTCCGGGCATTCTTCTTCAAAAGCAGCCTTGTCAGTCTCATAAGAAAAGAGGATTTCGCCCTTTTTAATAGTATCCCCTTTTTTTTTAAACCACCGGGTTATTATGCATGATTCAACTGATTGCCCTTGGCGGGGCATAATAATAGGAACTGCCATTTATTTGTTAAAATAAATATATATACATGTTAAAATAATATTCAATAAGAAAATATATCAAATATTTGAAAAACAATATATTTAATATATCTTTGCAAAGATAGTATATTTAACTTGTATATACAAGTTATTAATAAAAAATAATATATAATTCTATTGTTGAAAATATTCTGGTTTTGGTCATCAATTGGCTAAATTTGAATGTTTCAAGTATTCATGCTGAGTTTTATAAGATTCAATGGTTCAAATACCCCAATACAGACGTTTGTACGAGATATTAAGAAAACATATTACTGATGGCATTTACCAGGAAGGTGATTTGCTTCCTTCAGAAAATGATCTTTGCAGGGTTCACAAGATGACCAGACCAACAGTGAGACATGCGCTTGATGCACTTGTAAAAGATAGGTTTATTAAGAAACAGCAAGGGAAGGGCAGTATTGTAAACAGTCTACCAAAAGGAATTGGGATTCTTTCTGTATCAGGAACTACATCGGCAATCGGACAAGCAAACCTGGAGACAATGATACTTACCGGTCCGGAAGTACGGCCATGGGATAATTCTTTTATGTTCCCACTTTCGGATATTGAGATCGAATCGGGTTGCATTTATATGGAAAGGTTACGTATTTATGACGGCAAACCAATTTTTTTTGATATAAATTTTTTACCTAATATAAATCTTCCAAGATTTACTGCACGAAATTTTGAAGATAAAAGCCTATTTGATATTTTGAGAAGACATTTTAACATACAAGTAACCGGCGGGGAACAACGGTTAAAGGCTATTAAAGCCGATAAACAGATTAGTAAATACCTGGATGTAAAAGTGGATCACTCTATTTTGCATCTTGAGCGTAAGATTTCCACAAACAGGATCAACTATTTTTTTTATTCTTCTATTTATTGTAATACAGATATAAGTGCTTTATACGGTACTTTTTAATCCTATCCGTATCTTTTTTATGCAAGGCGAATGGCTAAATATTTTTATACTCTATGGTAGTGATTTTTTAATCCTGAACTGACAGGGTTGTTATTTGTTTTATCAATATATTTTTTGGGGTTTGTAAAGGTAAAAATCCATTTAATCCATAGCTATCTCATTTGTTTAATAATCATTATTTTATAAATTTAATGTAAATTATACACTACTATCTATTTGACATGAAAGAAGCTTCTTTTTACCATGTTACGGGCGAGAATGTAACTTGTGAACTTTGCCCGCATAATTGTTCCATTAAAAATGGACTCACAGGAATTTGCAAAGTAAGGAGAAATATGGACGGGGTTCTTTATTCTGAAAATTATAGGGTACTTACTGCAACAAATTTTGATCCAATTGAAAAAAAACCTTTGTATCATTTTTTCCCGGGATCAACCATACTATCAATAGGAAGTTTAGGATGTAATTTAAAATGTAAATGCTGCCAGAATTGGCAAATTTCACAATCTTCAGCAGATAATTTTCCTTATACTAAGAGCTACAGTCCTGGAGAGATTGTTCAGATAGCTAAATCACGAAGCAATAATATTGGAGTAGCTTTTACCTATAATGAACCCACTGTATGGTTTGAATATATGTTTGAAACATCTAAGCTAATAAACACCGGGGGGATGAAAAATGTAATGGTGTCGAACGGATATATTAACGAGGCCCCTTTGAAAGAACTGGTTAAGTACATTGATGCTTTTAATATTGACCTGAAAGCCTTTAATGAAAAGTTTTACAAAATACAGGCTTCGGCCAGACTCGAACCGGTAAAACAAACCCTGCAAGTTTTAGTTAAACATAACAAACATTTGGAAATTACCAATCTGGTTATTCCTACTTTAAATGATGATGAAACGGAATTTGAAGAAATGGTAAATTGGATAGCAAAAGAACTTGGCAGGGACACTGTGCTTCATTTGTCACGATATCATCCGATGTATAAGCTTGACTTAAGCCCTACACGTACACAGACATTAGATGATTATTATCACATTGCTTCCAAAAAACTAAATCATGTGTATGTTGGGAACATTACTTTGAAGGATTACCAAGATACCAAATGTCCTAAATGCGGGAAAACAGTAATTCGACGTTCAGGTTATTTTACAGAAGCTAATGGCATTGATGCAGCAGGGAAATGTGCCAATTGTTCCGAACAGATAGCAGTAAGAACATAAAGACAAGACATTTATTAATATATGGCATTATTTTTGAATTTAATGTTCTTATAATTAGGAGTTATGAGAACATTTACTATTTAGTTACTGGGAACTTTTCAAACCGCGAGATATTATGAAGATGTATCATTTAACGGGTTATATATGGGTGTTTCATTCAATTTTTTTAATCTTCATAAATAGAAACCCGGCAGATATGTCCGACTTATTGCTTTTTAGTGAGTCAACTAGATATTTCTAAGGTTCAAAAGCTCCTGACATTTTTCATACTCTTCCTTATCCTGGTAGTATTTTAATAGTTTTTCAAAAAATAACCCGTTATTAAAATTCGGATGATCCGAGTCAAACGGAATACATTCGGATATTGTTAAATTAAACAATTCTTCTTCGTCATTAATTGTTTCAGTATTAACTAACGGAATAGATTCCTTAAAAACCTGTGAGTTTTTATATTTTTCCAGGAAATTGATAAGGGTAAGCTGTACATTAATAAAATCATTGTTTTCTGCCAACAGGCTTTTATTAACTTCATAGTGTCTCTCAAAATTCACCGACCTTTGAACCGATGAAGGTTCTTTCAATATTTCTTTAATCTTGGTTTGATTCTGGTTTATGGCTTCAAGATTATTTTTGACATGAAGCTTGAGAAGTGCAATAGTTTTTTGAATAAGGTCCTTCATAGTTTAAGTGCTTAGGTTTTAAAAAGTCAATACAAAAATAACTATTTTACATGTAAGAGATTTTTTTTTTTGATAAACCTTTTAAAAATA
Source organism: uncultured Bacteroidales bacterium (assembly GCA_964633305.1). Taxonomy (GTDB): domain Bacteria; phylum Bacteroidota; class Bacteroidia; order Bacteroidales; family UBA10428; genus CAZWGG01. Next base: position 2,303 of record CAZWGG010000221.1, on the reverse strand, counting down.
GTTATGAAATTTGTATTGATTTTTTTCCAGGCAACAACCAACAGCCTGGTTTTTAAGCTCATAAAAAGACGGAATAAAAAATCCGGGGTGAGTTTTCTGATTTTTCACCCCGGATTTTCAACTTATCATGATTTTTACTGTAATTTAAAAACGGTTAAAAAGGATATTTATTTTCATCGATTAACTTGTAGGCAATTCTTCTCCTGGCTTCTTTCACATTTACTCCAGCAACTTTAGTGAGTATTTCCAGTCCATTTACCAGCTCATTAAGTTGATCTCCATCAGCAAATGAACATACTGCATCTATTCCTGATTTCTGTATTTTACTGGCAGCATCAAATACGTTAACATCAAGAATATCTTTATATAAGCCAACAACTCCTTCTCCTTTTTGTCCTTCAAGTTTTTGAACTCTTAGTAAAGTTGATTCGGAAACGTACAGTTCCATTATCATATCGGAAATATTGAATAATATTTCCTGTTCATCGGACAGTTTTCTTGCAAAAGTTTCAGAAGCTTTATTTATTACGAGAAGAATGGCTTTTTTGAAATTCTTTATATAATTTTTCTTTTCTGTATAATAATCTTGGTTGCTGTTTTCAACCACTTTTAGGTTTGATACTTCCCCTGCTATTTTTTTTGCTTCTCCGAATAAGTCGAAATCTCCTTTCATCGCCCTTTTCAAGGCTGTATCAACAACAATCATTCTGTTTATTTCATTTGTCCCTTCAAAAATCCTGTTGATTCTTGAATCACGGTATCCTTTTTCCACAAATGTTTCCGCTGAATATCCCATACCACCAAAGATCTGAACCGATTCATCAACTACATAATCCAAAGCTTCCGAACCATATACTTTTAATATTGCAGCCTCAACAGCATAATGACCGATTCCTTCAATGGTAGCCCTTCCTTTATCCATGCCCGAGGCAAGATTTCTCTCTATTGCATCATCAATATCTTTGCTTACCCGGTATACGGCAGATTCGGTTGTAAATGTTTTAATGGCTTGTTCGGCCAATTTAAATTTAATTGCACCAAACGATGAAATTAGCCTGTTAAATTGTTTTCTTTCATTGGCATATTTTACCGATTCTGTAATAGCTTTTTTTGCTGCCCCAAGAACATTTGCACCGAGTTTAATTCTACCCATGTGTAAAATAGTTAAAGCTATCCTGAATCCTTCACCTCTTTTTCCTAACAGATTTTCGACAGGCACTTTTACATCATTATAAAATATTTGCCTGGTAGAAGAACCTTTAATGCCCATCTTTTTCTCATCAGGATTAAGAGTAATTCCCGGGTAATCTTTTTCAACTATAAATGCACTTAAACAACGGTCATTGTCAATTTTTGCAAATACTGTGTGTAAATCTGCAAACCCGGCATTTGTTATCCACATTTTCTGGCCGTTTATAATATAGTGTTTTCCATCTTCCGATAATACTGCTTTTGTAGTTCCTGAGTTTGCATCTGATCCTGCTCCGGGTTCTGTTAAACAGTATGCGCCGAGCCATTCACCGGTAGCCAGTTTGGGTATATATTTCTTTTTTTGTTCTTCATTGCCATAATACATTATGGGGAGTGAACCTATTCCGCAATGACAAGCATATGCCACAGCAAAAGAATACCCGGCACCCATTACTTCATACGATAACATAGATGTAATAAATGATTGTCCGAATCCTTCATATTCCTCTGGTATGGTAATGCCCAAAAGGCCCAGTTCTCCGGATTTTTTTAATATCGACGGCATAAGCCCTTCTTCTGCTTTTTCTATCCTTTCAATATTAGGAAATACTTCGGTTTCAAGAAAGTCAGAACAAGTTTGTTTAATCATTCGTTGTTCTTCATCAAATTCTTCGGGTATAAAAATATCATTAGCATTAGTGTCTTTTACTAAAAATTCACCGCTTTTAAGGTTCACTTTATTTTCCATTTTTTGATCATTAAATAATATTATAAATTTAGGTCGCAAAACTAATCAACATGTTGTTAGTTTGCAAGTTTTTTATTTCTGATATCTTATAAAATCGCGCTGCAAACAAAAACGGAGTGTTTCGTACAACCCTGATTGCAAAATCCGAAAGGAGGCTTCTCAAAAGATAAATCTTTTCAGTTCTTTCCCTGCGTACTTCTGTGTAATTTCTCTGTGCCTCTCCGTGGTTCAGTGTTTTAAATTATTTACCACAGAGTTTTGAGACTGCCTCTTCATGTTAAGCGGCCACTGGTAGAACATGTTAAGCCAAACCGGGATTAAAGTCAATCTCTATTTCTGCAATATTGCCCGGTTTATCCCAGGC
>CAZWGG010000220.1:0-8246 GCA_964633305.1 uncultured Bacteroidales bacterium | reverse complement strand
ATAGAATTCTACGTATTAATTACATACTGTAATAAGGGTTTAGTTGATATTGTGATAAATCTTCTATTCTTAAACAATTTGTGAAATGACACTGAGGCTACTTTTCTTTTTTATTTTCAGTATTAAATTACTTTCTGCTTATTCGGTACAAAATGTTCTTTTACTTAATTCTTATCATACGGGCTTTTCCTGGACCGATCAGATAACACAAGGAGTAACAACGGTTTTTGAACCACGGGATGATATAAATTTATATGTAGAATACCTGGATTCCAAGAGATTCTTTGGTTCATCTTCTTTTTCATCATTCAAAAATTATCTATTGAAAAAATACAATCAATTAGAATTTCAAATTATAATAACATCAGATAATAATGCCCTTGATTTTATTGTAAACAATTCTATAGATAAATTATGGAATGTTCCGGTTGTATTTTGTGGTATTGCAAATTATAAAGATTATGATATTGAACAAAAAAAAATTTTTGGAGTACTTGAAACCGATGATTTTTATCCAATAGTCAAATCAATTCTTGAGATTCATAATTATGACCTGGATACTTTTTATTTTATTGTTGAAAACAGTGTAACAGGGAAGATAAGAAATAAAAATTTACTTGAAACCACTAAACGACTGAACAGTCAAATAGAAATAATATCAATTGAAAATTACGATTTCAACAGTTTAATTAAACAAGTGCGACAAATATCCGGTAAAAGTGTAATCTATTATCCCGGTATTGGGCGCGATTATCTTGATCATTCACTCAATCCGGAAAAAGTAGGTATTGCTTTGGCAGAAAACGCACATGTGCCGCTTTACTCAACTTATTCGAATATTATTGGAAAAGGCGCTATTGGCGGTTATGTCAGATCAGGAACAATACAAGGTACTGAATCAGCAAGAATTGCCCTCAAACTTATTGATAATGTGAATACAAGTGAAATACCAAAAATAACCATGCCCCAAGGCGATTTTATATATGATTATGCAATCATCAAAAAATTTGGGATTGACCAAAAAAATCTTCCTAAAGGTTCTATTGTTATAAATAAACCAGAACCTATTTTTTTATCGTATAGAAAAGAAGTAATTTTTATTACGGTACTTATTATTACGCTTTTTGTAATTATCATTTTCCTGGTACTTAGTGTATATAGAAGGATAAAAGCAGAAAGAACCTATAGAGAAAGTGAGAGAAGATTCAGGGAATTAACAGAATTATTGCCACAAACTGTGTATGAATGTGATTTGAAAGGCAACTTCACGTTTGCAAACAACCATGGAATAGAATCATTTGGATATACTAAAGATGAATTTCAAAAAGGTATAAATATTTTCCAGGTTTTTGTCCAGGAAGATCATAAACATATCAAGGATTATTTTAAAAACCTTATTTATAAAGAGAAACCTATAAATGAAACATTTACCGCTAAACGAAAAGATAACTCTACTTTTCCTTGCGAAGTATATTCAGATTTGATATTTGATGGCGACACACCTGTTGGCATTAGAGGAATTTGTATAAACGTTACCAAACAAAAAGATTTTGAAAAAGAATTAATCAAGTCAAGAAAAAAGGCAGAAGAATCAGATGAATTAAAATCAGCTTTTCTCGCCAATATGTCTCACGAAATAAGAACTCCTTTGAATTCAATTATTGGATTTTCTTATCTATTAGCTGAAGAAAAAATTTCCCAGGAAGATATAAAGAAATTAGCCGTTTATATAAAGAACTCATCAGATCATTTGCTTATGTTAATTAATGATATTATTGATATTTCGAAAATTGAGGCAGGACAGCTTGAGATTGACGTTAATGAAATAAATGTAAACCATATGCTTAAAGAAATTTATGAGTATCTTATGAGTGAAAGATTAAGAAACCAGAAAGACCATATTACCGTTAATTTAAAAAAACAAGGGAAACATAACCCGGTAATCTATTCGGATTTATTACGGCTTAAACAAATTTTATTAAACCTGGTTAATAATGCTTTAAAGTTTACTGAAAAAGGATCTATTACGTTAGGGTATGAAACTAATAATAGTACTATTACATTTTATGTTTGCGATACGGGCATTGGAATAAGTAACCATCAAAACGACAAAGTATTTGATCGTTTTACAAAAATAAGTTCTTACAAAAGGAAAATTTATCCTGGCTTTGGTTTGGGCCTTTCCATATCAAAGCAACTTTCCCAGTTATTAAGAGGTGATCTTTGGTTTGAAAAAAACACAAAAAAAGGAACTACTTTTTACCTGTCGATTCCGTTGAATATCAGTTAGTGTCAGTCTATAAAGTTCGCAAACTTAGTTGCGTTTGTCCTCACATGTCGGAGCTCCCTGTATTCAAAGTACACACGCCTCGTCTGTGGATATTAGAGAACACACATTCGACTTTATAGCCAAGTACTTCAGTAAGGAATAATACAGATTATAATTGATAAGTGATTTTTTTTTGATAATATTAAACTCATATCAATTTTTTGTTGTTATTAAAATAAATTTAAAAATATTCACCTGTAATGTTTGAAAATAGAGATTCTATAATTGATAAATATACAAAAAGAAGGGAAATTGTATTTCTCATATTAGCCGGTTTATTTATTGGCACATTGGCCATGTTAAATATTTTAGGAATAACCCGTTTAATTGATCTTTCTTTTAGCCTTTTTGGAATTCATTTTCCATTCAGGGTATTTGTTGGTATTCTTCCTTATCCTATAACTTTTTTGTGTACAGATTTTATAAGTGAGATGTTTGGGAAAAAACGTGCCACTTATGTAGTATGGGTGGGTTTTTTGCTTAACTTATGGGTTTTGTTTATTATTTGGATTGGTGGAATTTTACCTCCCAGGCCAGAAATAAATCCTGAAACTAACCTGCCTTTTCCTAATGATCCGAATTATCTTTTTTTTGAAATAAGGTTATTTACATTCAGTGCAACTTCAGCTTCAATGATTGCTTATCTTACTGCCCAGTTTATTGATGTTCATGTTTTTCATTTTTTTAAGAAAATTACAGAAGGAAGACAGCTTTGGTTAAGAAACAATGGTTCAACTTTAACAAGTCAACTTGTTGATTCTGTAGCCGTGGTATTAATTACTTATTTTTTCACCCATGTACAATTGGTGAAAGAAGGACAAAAGGTCATTCCTGCATTGATCATACTTATCTTTTCAAATTATTTTTTCAAAATGATAGCTGCGCTTTTAGATACAATCCCATTTTATATCGGAGTAAATTTTTTGAAAAAGTATTTGAATATTGACCCGAATGAAGAATTCAGGGTTAGGTTATAACAAGAACATAGCTGATGCAAATTAATTAAAAAATACGATTGCAAAAAAATCGGTGCTATATTTGGAAGTTTGTCCGAAGACCGGAGCCGGAAGTTTAGAGCTCCAGGTCCGAAGTCCAAAGTCAGAAGGACCGAAATTGAGAGATATAATAATTTAATACTTCATCCATGAATAATATTGGAAAGAAACCCATGAGGATTTAAAAATCTTGAGTCAGAAAACAGAGGATGATGATGTCTCCTGGTTCGTGCTCTGGACTTCCGATTTTAGAATGGTAAAATTCTGATACAATTACATGAGAATCCTCTGAGATTTTTGGACAATCACAATGACAAAGACAGAAATACAATCTCAAAATAAAACCTTCACTTCCAATGCATTCATTGACCCAAACACGCCATACCCTCCATCAACTGTGCTGAAGGGTGCACGAAAACTATTTAAGTTAAGGATAGAACTTGTTACACTTGAAAAGTAAGCAGCCAGGTTTTTGTCAAAGGCAAATACTTTCAGTATTCCCTCTTCTGTAATAGGTTGAAAAGTATTTATGACAATTCTTGAACTGTTTTCTCCAGGAACAACATAGTCGGAATAAATAATCGTATCACCGATTAATAATGTCGCTTGGTACATATAGGCGCTTGAATCGCAGGCGACATCAATTTGTAAGCTGTTTCCTGTTATAGTATATTGTATAAATGGTTTACCCGGTATGATAGTTGTTCCGGTAACTTGTTCATATTCCGTGTGACTACAAACTAGCTGGTAAGTTTGCCCAGCCACTGGAACAAAACCGAAAGCCCTGTATTCTGCAACAGGGAATACCTGGTTAGTATCATAATCAAATACGGTTTCAGTAACAGGTACATCATCCTCAATAGAAAATACCGAAACATTCGCATCAACTACTTCAAACCATTCTATCTGGTTTGTATCGTTGTTTGACGGACCGGTTTTTTCAACATGAACAAATGATGCAGGAAGGTTAAATATTGAATCGGGCCTCAATATTCCCATTATATTTAGGGCATCTTCATAACCTTTGTTATCAAAAAAATTAGGTTGCTTGTTTAAACCAACATACCATTCAAGAGTATCTTCACAAGACAATAAAGAAAATAAAATTAGAAAACCAGTAAACACAAAACAAATTATTCGTTTCCCTTTCATAGCTGTTAAATTAAAATTTTATTGAATACCCTATCCCAACCGAAGGAATGTAATTATACCCACTTGGAAGATACCTGTTATCAAATCCCGGAACAGTGTAATAATCGATATTTCGGTAAAAAAAGGTAAGGTTATAAATATCGGCTGTGAGGAAAGATTCATCGGCATGTAAAAATTCCTGTAACTTATATCCAAATCCTGAGCGTATCCGCTTTTTTAAACCCATATCAAGCTGAATAACAAAAGGTAACCTCGCGTTATTTTTTGCATTGTCAACATACTGTGGAGACGGAACAAGTGTATTGGACACAGGATCAAAATAATAATAGTTTTGCCTGGTACGGTTCACTGTAGTTGGATGTCCTGACATGCACTGTACGGCCATGCTATAGGACAATATATTAGTAACCTGGTAATTCACTACTCCTTTAAAAACATGTGTTCTGTCATATTCAGACAAAAATGATTCGTTTCCCTGGTAACCGGGGTATTTACGCTCACTTCGTCCATACGTATAACTTACCCATCCGCTAAACGATTTCCATTTACCCATCAGCATAGTTTCAACACCGTAAGCTGTCCCTTCGCCTTCTATCAATTTTTTCCCCAGGTTAACATCATCTGAAGCCTGTTGGGTAAGGTCAATAGTATATAGTCGCGACATATCCTTGTAAAATAAATCCACACTTAGAGTTAATGATTCTCCTAACGTTTTATTAAAGCCTACAATATAATGTTCAGATTTTAATGGTTTCCTTTCCTGGAGTGCTACATAATAATCGAGCATTTGTGAAAATTCATACTCTGCCGTATTCATACTTGTTATATATTGATAATATATGCCCCAGGCCATCTTAAAATCAAAATCTGCGGGAAGTTTTATTATTGTATTTACACGAGGTTCTAAACCTATATCATCAAATTCACTATATTGGGTTACTCGCAATCCGGGTCTCATAATAATTGGTCCGGCTTTAATCTTATCTTCTAAAAATCCGGCTATTAACCAGGGTGATATTTCATCTTTCCCTCGTAAAAAACCGTTTAATCTTGCACTATTGTAAAAACGGTAGCTATTTGCTTCAAAACCTGTTTTAATTGTTTGAACTTTTCCTGGGGTCCAGGTAAGGCTTACTTTTCCGCATAAATCATGTATATAGCTTTTGAAATTTGTAGTATAATCATCGTTAAAATATAATTCGCCTGTTTCTGTATCTTCAAAACGATATGATAGAGCCGTACTATTATCAGATTGGTGGAAGGAGCCATATACTTGTGATCGTAATGTAAGAGTGGGACTTAAAATAGTTCTTAAAATAAATGTTCCGGCATTGTTATTCCATGTGTTGTTGCTATAAGATTCAATATTGTCAAATGCTTCTGAAAAAACATCATCGTTTATAGAATTTGCAAGGTATTGAAAAAATCTACTAAACCTTATGCTCGATATATCGCGTGAAGTAAAATATTTAAACGACAGCCGGTTCATATTTCCCAGTTTTATTGTATAAGAAACATTCATATCATAGAAATAGGTTCCTGAATACATAAGGAAATTGCTAACCAGGGGATAGAATGCCCTCCCGGAAAGGGTCATGGTTGCATTATCGGAGACCGGAAATTCACAAAAGCCTTTAAAATGATTGCTTGTTGGGTGAAATTCACCATGAAATCCGGTGTTATTCCCATCTTTAGTAGTTACATTAATAATAGCTGAGTTTCGTCCGCCATATTCAGCGCCAAATCCTCCCACAAGCAATTCAATATCTTTTACCATATTGGTATTAAAAACCCCGGCCGACACAGAAACATGATAGGGATTATACAGGACTACTCCATCAATCATAATCATATTTTCTCCCGGGTCCCCTCCTCGTATAGATACTAAGGGACTAAAAGGAGATGAACCTTCAATGCCCGGTAAAAACTTAATAGCCCTGAAAACATCATTACGGGCTGTTGGAATTAATTTCACAGCTTTAATAGACAACTCACGAATGGATGTTTCTACTTCCCTGTCACCAAGTTTTTCAGGTCGCATCTCAACTACGGTTACTTCATTAATTTCCAAGGGCTTTGGCATCAATTTTGTCTCCGGTAAAAACAGGTTACGATCTTCAATTTTTACAGATACCTCTATAGTTTCATAGCCAATATGCGATATTTCAATAATATAGTTGCCTGGTTTCAGTCCATGCATCCGGAACAAACCATTTAAGTTTGTGACCACACCCTGGTAAGTTCCTTTAACCAAAACAGTAGCACCAATAACAGTTTCCCCGGTATTTGAATCGCTAATAATTCCCGAAACTGTGTAGGTTTGGGCTACTGAAAAAGTCGTTGACATCGTTAATATAGCCAAAAAAAGCAGTAACTTTTTTCTCTTTATTGTGCGTATCATTATAAAGCTAATTTAACAGTATTGTATTCATATTTAAAAACGATATCCCAATTGAAATGCAATTCCCGGATTAAACTTAAAGTCCCCGTCAGGTATATAATAAAAATCTTCCATAAATCCCCCTCCAATTATCCAGGAAGGTTTGCTGTTTAATGGAGTAAGCCTAATATACTGTGCAATACTTAAGTCGAGCATTACCACATGCCATAAAGGATGGTCCGCTTCATTCATATCTTTCCATTTGTTTACTCCAATTAAAAAATTGGTATTTAAATCAAATATCCACCGATTGTTAAACCGGTAATCAAAATGTTCTGATTTGCCTCCAAATGCAATAGATTCCAGGACTTCATTATTCCTGTATCTTACGATGTAACCCTGCCTAAAAAACCGGGGATTGACTTCAGTCCCGGAAAACATCAATTCGCCTTCAATCATCCAAAAATCAAGTCCAAATATAAAACGTGCCGATGAGTATAGATTAGTTTTGTAACAATCATTTACCGGTCGAAGATTATACGGTAATATATCCGAATCTTTTTGTTTGTAGCGTAATATTTGTGATATATCTGATGAGAATTCCTTTTCCCACTGTGAAAGCAACTTTAATTCTTTTGCTCCGCGGACTTTTCCGGTTCCACGAAATGATACTTTCGTTTCGTAAATTAACCTGCCAGATAATGTATCATTAGTTCCTGATGATTCATCAAACTTTTGAACCCCTATTTCTGCATTCAGGACATACCGTTTAAATATCCTGCTTTTTTGTTCCTCCATAGAGAATTTATATAAATCTAATGATAATGAAGATAATGTATCTTTCCTAAATAGCTGTGAAAAATACTCCTTCATAGTTTTATTAGGTATAATATAATAATCGACCGGGAAAAAATAATAAACTTGTTTTTGGGTAATACGAAAAGCCTTTTCTTTATTTCTGCGTAAATCGTGAAATTCTTTAAGACTAGCCCTTACCGGAGCAAGGGTCGTATCTGCCGGTACAGGGATAATAAGTGAATCGCTGATGTATTTCTGGCTAAAAGTGTTTTGAATATTTAAAGCTAAACTGAAACAAAAAAATACGAATATGAACTTAAACTGGATTGCCCTGATGTGTTTTAACATATTTTAGAGTTTGTTGGATATTTTTGGCTCTCAAATATAGTACCAAAGCAGTATTTGAAATTGCTTTTGTTTATAACAAAACAAATTTTGTTAATAAATTTCATGTTGATGTTAAACATTTGCATCCTTTGAAAACAAAGGATAGAAAGTCTAATTATGAAAAGAAAACCTTATAAATAGTCTTTGCAAGAAACGCCAAATACTGCGTTATTCTTGCCTTGAAAATAGTCATTTACAATCAGTA